>DDCV01000089.1 GCA_002335845.1 Rickettsiales bacterium UBA1997
GGGTATTTCAGGGTGGACTAGATAGATTAGAGCTTGTGCCGCTACTTGCGTTAACTCTTTTGTTTTTTCCTCCCCATTATCTGGCTTATAACCCGTAGATAGATTACTCGCATCTAGCACGCTATGGCTTTCTTTTTCCTTCTTATTACTAGTCATCTTTTCTAATAACTCTATTATTTCATCAAATCTCTCTAATATCCTCTTATTTAGCTCTGCCAACCCATTACCTGACTCACGATCTGTAGATAGAATGACATGATTTTCTTGCTTGCCTTGAGCCATCCTTTTTATTGATCCTGATATATTCTCAATTAACTTATCATTATCCTTGCGTAACTTAATAATATTTTCAAGATCAGCTCTTGGACTACTCTCCTGACTTGCTTTGATCATAATAAGCAAATTAAATTAATAACTGTACCATAATATAGCAAATCTAAGAAATATGTCAAACTTTTTATTTTTTATAAATTATATTTTTATTGCAGAGTTAAAGTTAAGACCGAAATATCTTTCGCCTCTCTTACAATATATTATGATTTTTTTGTAAATCCCCTCTTTCACAAAGTAGATTTTTATCTGTTATTTTTGCAGAAAAAATTTTGTCTTAGGTAAGAGCTGTAGTTAATTATTGTAATTAAAATAATTTCTATTTATTTACATATATTAGATATATTTAATTTTTGGTTTTGGCCAAAAAAATTATTAACATAATTCACAAAAAGCATGAAAATTATACTAAATATAATCACCATTATAAGCATCTTATTTTTATCTTTTTCTTGCGCCAAAAAAAACGAGACACCTAAAGTTCAAGACCTATCCGGCGATTTATCCAACCTGCCTTCATGGGTTTTAAGCCCCGAATCTGATCAAGGAGTGACAGCAGTTGGAATTGCTGCCCCATCTCGCGGCGGCATTCAATTTCAAATTCCTAAGGCGGAACTTGATGGCAAAGCTAATATAGCGTCAATAATTCAATCTAAGGTGAGCAGGATAACAAAAAACTCTCTTAGATCTGCAGGGGTAAATGATAATGAAGATGTTGAAGATTTCTTTGCTCAGGCAACTAAAGAAGTGGTAAAAGATTTACCATTATCTGGAATTAAAAGAATAAATACTTACCGCTCTAAAGATGGTACTCTATATGTACAAATGCTTCTTACTAACAAGGATTATACATCTTTTATTGAAAATGGCCAAAATACATTTGAAGCTATGTTGCAAAAATCAAATATCGGACAAGGTAATATAAACAAAACTGAAGCTGCTACAAAAGCTTTATTTGACGAGCTTGAGAACGAAAAATAAATCAATCCAATGCAAAAAGTAACATCTATATTGATATTGCTACTACTATCTTCATGCCTATCTTCTCTTAATGAAGAGCGCATCAAGACAATTGAGGCAAGTGCCGCATCTAATAGAATTAATTCTGTAGATCAAAATAGCAGATCGGCATTTGATGAGATTGAATAAATTTATAAAAATCACTACTGTAACATTATTTATTACACTAGCAACGACTTTTGCATCCTGCACCTCAATAAATAATAATTTTACTCAACCGCCCTCTTGGTATATAAACCCACAACAAAATAACTCCCAATTCCTTTACGGCATAGCACAGGGCTATACTATGCAAGAAGCGAAAGTTGGGGCTCTATTTGAAGCGAGCTCAAGGCTTTCTAGCTCAGTTTCAGCAACTACAACACTTATAAGGGAGGAAAATAACTTTAGCACCAATGAGGAGTTTCGACAAAATATAAAACAAAACACATCTGAAATAAAATTCAGCAATTATAAGGTAATTAATAGTCAGGTCAATAATTCTATATTTTTTGTTGAGATCGCCATAGATAGAGCCGAATTCATTAAGTTTTATAAAGCAGAAATTAATGATTTATATCAAAAAATTACAAAGCTTGATAAGCAATCAATGGCACAAAATATAATCTTGCGCTATAACGCTTTAAACAAAATATCAGACTTTGCCAATCAAATTGATTTTTATAATTCAATCATAAAAAGCCTTGGTAGCTCAACTCTATCGCAAGAAAAACTGCGTAATATAGTTAATTTACAAGATCAAAGTAATGGTATATTAGATAAAATTGAGTTTTATATCGATAGCAACACCCCGCAAGATATCAGGCAAAGCCTAGCTTTAGCCCTAAATCATAAGAAAATAAAAATTATCAAGCAAAAACCTTTTAATAAGAATCAAATTCTTATTAAAGCAAAAATATCTGAAGATAAAAAAAAGGTTTATGGTTACTTAATGAATAATATCACTATCTCTCTTGAAAGTTGGTCACAAAATAAGCTATTAAGTAGCAATAAAATTAATGTGACCGGTAGCTCTCCATCTAGCTATTCTCTGGCAAGAAAATCAGCTATAGTTGAGTTTGAAAAGAAGATTAAACAAAATGGTATATTTATATCCCTGGGAATTAACTAAAATTTATCCACCTAACCAACCATGTTAAGAGGCAGTAATATTATTAAAATATCGTGTGTATTAACGATACTTCTTATAGCTAGCTCTTGCGCTACCAAGATAAGAAATTTTGAAAATTATCAAAAACATTTACTGCCAAAAAGCCAATTTCTTCCAACTAAAGATGAAATGCAGCAGAACCTTCCTAAGGTTTTAGTGTATAAACTTGACGAAAATAATATTGAGGTAGCTAAGCAATCAAATCTTGGATTATCAATTTCTAAGAATATTGAAAATATCTTAGCTAACAATAATTTGGCAGCAATAATAGATAGATCTGCCGGACTAAAGTTAAAAGAAGAAATAACACTAGCACAACTTAACAATAACAACTCATATAAAGGACCAAAAATAACTGATTATACTATTATTGGCACTATTTCAAATGCTAGTTTTAGCTCTAGCTATAAAAATCAAAAAAGTAAGTATGATAAAAATAGCGGTACTTATAAAAATACTCCAGCACAGTTTACCTACAATGCTATAGTGTCGGGTAACATTAAAATATTATCAGTTCCATCACTTGATGTTATAAAAATAATTCACTTTACAGGTGAAGCAATTGACACTAAAGATGTTCAGCATAGTGGGGGATTAAAAATAGGAGGTATATCAATTGGTGGCAGCGAGTCCAAGGCAAAAGAGCAAGATGACGGCTTAATGCGCTTAGCTGGCGAAAAAGCTTTGTCTAACATTTCAGAAAAATTGCAAAATATTTTTGCCAAAAAAGGTTATATACTCGAAAAAAGAATCTATAAAAACAAAGCTATATTCAAGGTTAATTTAGGCAAGGATGATGGTATAAGAGAAGGAGATGAATTTAATATAATAGCCAAATATCAGATACAAAACCCCATAACAGGAGAAGATGAGATTGAAAATAAAATCATAGCAACGGGGAAAATTAGCAATCAAATAAATCTTACTAATTCTTGGATAATCATAGACAACAAGAAAAATATAAACAAGATAAGACTTGGTGACCAGCTGCAAATTTTTTACAAACAAAGCTTTAGCAAAAAACATGCTAAGACATTTAAAACTATTGGCAAAGCTATTCAGGTTTCTGCAGATATAGCTGAGATTTATCTCGAAAACAGTTCAGCAAAATAAGTTAATTTAACGTGAAACATATATCTAGTATTAAAGAAATAGACCATTATCAATATTTTATTTTTGACATTTGGGGAGTTGTTCACGATGGCGAATCAGTTTATGATGGGGTTATTGATGCGATCAAATATCTGCGCTCTCAAGATAAAAAAATCTGTTTCGTATCAAACGCTCCGAGAAGAAAATTTATTGTCGCTAATCTTTTGCATAAGCTTGGCATTACAAGTGATTTATATGATTTTATTATAACATCCGGAGAGGTTGCCTTTTTGCAATTGCAGCAAAATCAAGAAGATAATTTTATAAATCAAAGCAATAAATACTATTATATAGGCCCCGAAAAAGACATTGATTTACTGCAGGAGTTAGATTATACAATAGTAGATAGCGCTAAAGAAGCTAGCTTTATTATCACAACCGGATTTGATCACGATAGATCAAATATAAATGAAAAAATACCTCAAATAAAAGAGTGCTTAGAATATAACTTACCCATGATTTGCGTAAACCCAGACCTAATAGTTGTAAAAAAGGATGGTCGCAAAATGAATTGCGCTGGTATTATTGGGAAACAATATGAGGAGCTTGGTGGAAAAGTAGAATATTGTGGAAAACCTTACGAATCAATATATAAAATGACTTGCAATTTGTTTAATATTAAACAAAAAGATAGGGTTATCGCTATTGGTGATGGTATTGAGACCGACATTTTAGGAGCCTCAAACAGTAAAATAGATAGTTTACTTGTTACGGGAGGCATTTTATCTAATGTCATGAATATTAAATATTGGCAAGATTGCAACCGCGATCAACTAGAAGCTATATGCAATGAAAATAAAATTTTTCCTAACTTTATAATTTCAAATTTAAAACTATGAAAAAGAAAGCTACAAAAAAAAGAGATACAAAAAATATAACTAAGATATTTATTATTTCATCAATAGCTATAGCTGCTATATTTAGCGCAATATATTTTTCTGATATTTCAAAAAGTAAGGAAGTGGTAGCAAGAGTTAATGGGGACAATATATACAAATCAGAAGTAACAGCAAAGCTCGCAGAAATATTTCAAGGCAGCTCTCAAAGCAATCTAATACAAGCTCCTGAAATCAGTGAAATGCCATCAGAGATTATCAAAATAGTGGTTCGTGAAATATATGTTGATAAAAAACTGCTTATCAAAGCAAAAAAAGTTGGGATTCATAAACAAAGTGATATCAAAAATAAAATTGAGCAAGTAAAAAAAGCTATCATAAACCAGGGTTACATGGATTATATAGTTGCTAATGAAGTTAATGACCAACTAATTAGTGAAACTTATGTCAATTTAAGCAACCAGATAAACGGCAAAAAGGAATATAATTTCTACCATATTATCTTGGATAACGAAAAAAAAGCTGAAGAAGTATATCGCGCAATATCTAAATCACCAAAAAAGTTTGCTCAACAAGCTAAAAACAACTCCATTGACAAAAAATCTGCAGAAAATGGTGGCAATATCGGCTTTATCATTGAAAACTCATTATCTCCAGAGATAGCAGAAATATTGGTAAAACTTGATAAAAACGAACTATCTCAGCCAATTAAAACTTCTTATGGTTGGCATATTATAAAATATAGCGACGTCAGAGATGCCAAACCATTACCGTTTGATTCAGTACGAAACAATATAAAAAATCAATTAATCCAAGATAAAATAAGTAACGTTAAAAAAGACTTATTTAATGATTCTGAAATTGAAATTTTAGTTAAATTAAAAGATGCAAAAAATAGTGCTGAGTCCAACAAGTCTGATACTAAAATCCTAGAAAAAGAAAAGGCGGTTGAAGATGAAAAAAAAGAACAGCTCTAGGGCTTTCGTAGCTAAAAGACCAAAATCAGCACATAAAAAACCCAAAATATCTAAATTCAACAGTGAAGATAGTAGCAAAATACTACTTTTTGGTACTCACCCCTGCCTACAAGCTATCTTAAATAAAAGGCGCAAAATATACCAAATATTTACCACTAAAAATTCTCATGATGAGCTTTTGCTATTCTTAAAAAAGAACAACCTTATTCATTTACAAAATTTTATTAAAAAATCTGATAAATATCAGCTTGATAGAATGGTTGGAGAGGATCATAATCATCAAGATTTGGTAATATCAGCCACTAAATTACCTATCAAGAATCAGATTGATCTTCTTGAAATGCTTCATAATCAAGATCAAAAAAAGCAGATGCCGAATATTTTGATTCTTGATCAAATTACTGATCCACATAATATCGGTGCTATAATTAGAAGCGCTGCTGCTTTTAATTTTAATATTATTGTTTTTAGTCAACATAATTCTGTACAAGAAAATTCAGTGATAGCAAAGTCTGCCGCAGGGAATCTTGAATTCATGCACCCTTATTTTGCTAGCAATATAAATGACCTGATTATAAAGCTTAAAAAATTAGATTACTGGAATATAGGCCTTAGTGGCGAGTCTAAAAATGACATTTCGCAAATTACTAAATATCAAAATAAAGCTGTTATTTTGGGCTCTGAAGGTAAGGGTATAAGACATTTAGTCAAAAAAAATTGTGATATTTTACTTAAAATTGATATTTGCAACAATGTTGAGAGTTTAAATGTTGCCAATGCTGCAGCTATCGCCTTATTTGCAGCCTCAAAAGTTAGATAATTATGAAATATAACAATATAGCTATCATTGCCGCCTTAAAAAATGAAAAAGCTATCGTTATAAAAAATGAGCTAGTTTCTAAATATAATTTTTTAGACCTTACCAATAACAACATAAGCGCTACCGACTTTGATCTAATTATAGCAATTGGCGGTGATGGCCTAATGCTTCATTTACTGCATAGATACAAAGAAAGTAATATACCAATTTATGGCATAAATTGTGGGACTGTGGGTTTTTTAATGAATAGCTACCGAGATGATAAGAATTTATTAGACAAAATTGAAAATAGCAGTGAAACAAAAATTCATCCATTAAAGATGAGAGTTATTGATGTTAAGGGTAAAAAATATAATCACATCGCAATTAACGAAGTGGCAATTACTCGCAAATCAAGTCAATCGGTTAAAGTGGCGATTGAAATTAATGGCCAAGAGAGAATTTCTAACCTTTCCGCTGATGGAATTTTAGTAGCTACTCCAGCCGGTAGTACAGCTTATAATTTTTCTGCTGGTGGCCCTATTATTCCATTTGGCTCAAAAATACTTACCTTGACACCAATATGCCCTTTTCGTCCACGAAAATGGAATGGAGCTCTATTGCCAGCGAATAGTAAGATAAAATTTAAGATTTTAGATCACGAAAAACGTCCTGCTGTTGCTACAGCAGATTTTAATGAGATCAAAGAGGTTAAAGAAATATCTGTATCACAAGATAAGAGCTTGGCCTTTACAATAGTTTTTGACCCCAATCATTCACTTGAAGAAAGAATAATTAGGGAGCAATTTATAACTGGCTCTTAATTAGTGTCGCAATAACTGTTGAATAATTTGTTACAATTCTTAACTCTTTGTTTAGTTATATATTTTAATCAATTTTTTTTTAATGAAAAAAAACTCTCCTAGTCGAAATTTTATTACTTGGATTGCAGTCTTTATTGTGGTCTTAAGTATAAGTAACTTATTTAACAACGCATCCAATCCTAGCGGCCAAAAAATTATTTTTAGTGAATTTATTAATAAAGTTGAAGCCGGTCAGGTAAAAAAGGTTCATATTAAGGGCAAAGACCTTAGTGGCGTAAGCTCTGATGGCTCAAGATTTTCTACATATTTACCAGATTATCCAAAATTAGTTGAGGAATTAGAAGGAAACGGAGTTGAGATTGAAGCAGTACCCTTGGTTTCAAAATCAGAAAAGATTATTGCTGGTTTCCTTGGTTGGTTACCATTTATTTTAATGATTGGACTATGGTTATATTTGGCGCGCGGCGCTTCTGGTGGCAAAGGTGGTGGCGCTTTTGGCTTTGGTAAATCAAAAGCTAAATTGCTACAAGAAAATAAAAATAAAATAACTTTTGCCGATGTTGCTGGCATTGATGAAGCAAGGCAAGAGCTGAGTGAAGTTGTCGATTTTCTTAAAAATTCGCAGAAATATATCGAACTTGGCGCCAAGATTCCTCGTGGATGCCTATTGATAGGTCCTCCTGGAACTGGTAAAACACTTCTAGCACGCGCAATTGCTGGAGAAGCTAATGTGCCGTTTTTTTCAATATCGGGCTCTGATTTTGTAGAGATGTTTGTTGGAGTTGGTGCAAGTCGTGTTCGCGATATGTTTGCTCAAGCTAAAAAAAGTACACCTTGTATAGTTTTTATTGATGAAATTGATGCAGTTGGTCGTCATCGAGGAAGCGGAGTTGGTGGAGGTAATGACGAAAGAGAGCAAACATTAAATCAGCTTTTAGTGGAGATGGATGGATTCTCAGAAAATGAGGGGGTAGTCATAATTGCCGCGACTAATAGAGCCGATGTCTTGGATAGAGCCTTATTGCGTCCAGGTAGATTTGATCGCCAAGTAACAGTTTCTAATCCAGATGTAGTTGGTCGTGAACAAATTTTAAAAGTCCATCTTCGCAAAGTTACTGGAGCAGCTGATATTGACCCCAAAATTATTGCCCGTGGAACTCCTGGATTTGCTGGGGCAGAGCTAGCTAACCTAATAAATGAAGGAGCCTTGCTAGCAGCGCGCAAAGATCAGAAAATGGTTACCATGCAAAATCTTGAGGATGCCAAAGATAAAATTTTAATGGGATCGGAGCGAAAATCCATGATAATGCAAAAATCGGAGCGAGAGTTAACAGCTTATCACGAAGCGGGGCATGCTATCACTGCTATAAATTGCAAAGAGTCTGATCCGATTCATAAAGCTACAATTATTCCAAGAGGTAGAGC
>DDCV01000099.1:0-7067 GCA_002335845.1 Rickettsiales bacterium UBA1997
GGCTAGTGCCGTTTTTAGGTTTAACCCATGCGCATTGCCAGCCTTTAGTCATCTCTTCGTTATTTAATTTCTAAATTACAGCAATAATTTTACAAAACATTTGTGCCCCTAGGGGCACAAATGTTTGCGCCTAAAGCCTTGTAAATCAAGGGTCAATCGTTACAAATTTATTAAAAATTTGGCAATTTTCAGAAGCTTTTTTGTCTATTAGGTTAATAAATGGCAGTTGAGGTTAATGGAGCGGGTGAAGGGGATCGAACCCTCACGACCAGCTTGGAAGGCTGGGACTCTACCATTGAGCTACACCCGCAAATGATGTGAAATTTAGCTTTAAAATGAATAAACTTATCAAAAAATTTTATTCAAAAAGCTAAAATCTAGCT
Organism: Rickettsiales bacterium UBA1997; assembly: GCA_002335845.1. Next base: position 384 of record DDCV01000099.1, read on the forward strand.
AATATTTTTTAAATTCTAAAGACTGATATTCGCTATAAATATATTTAACTTAAGTAGAACAAATTTTGCAAGATTCATTTTTACTTAATGAGATTTTTCGAAAATTAAATTTTGATAAATCACAAATAATCATCTTGCCCGCCAAATCCTCACCGATTCCTAAAATATGATTTATGGCCAATGTTGCTTGCATAGAGCCTAAAATACCGGGAATCGATCCCAAAATTCCTTTTTGCTCAAGAGGTAAATCGCTATTTTTTGTATCATCATTGTGATTGAAGCAGGAGTAGCAAGGTTGGTTCTTTTTTGCAAAATTAAAAAAAGATAATTGGCCAGAGAATTCTTTGACTGCAGCAAAAATTAGTTTCTGTGAATTTTTAAAACAAACTTCATTGATGGAAAATCTAGTGCTAAAATTATCACTGCAATCTATTACACAATCAAAATCATTGATAATTTTTGATAAATTATCCCTATCAATTCGCAAGTTTAGTACCTCAATGTTAACATCATCATTGAGTAATTTTACCTTTGCTTTAGCGCTTTTGACCTTACTCTTATCTAAATCACAGCTATTATGAATAATTTGCCTTTGTAGATTAGAAATCTCCACCACATCATCATCAACTATGGTGATATTGCCAATGCCGTTTGCCGCTAAATACAAAATAACTGACGATCCTAAGCCGCCAGCGCCAATAACTAAAATTTTAGCTGCCAATAATTTTTTTTGGCCATCTTCGCCAATTTGAGGGATAATTATATTTCTTAAATATCGCTGCTTCTGATTGGGGTTAAGATTAATCATATTATGCATTCCAGAGATATGTCGCTAGCTATGGCTGAATGTGTTAGATATCCTATTGAAATAAAGTCAATATCAAGATCCGAATAATCACTGATATTATCAATATTTATCCCGCCTGAAACTTCGATTTTTATTTCCTTGCTGTGACTGCGAATAAGTTGCGCGCATTGCACAATGTCAGAAATAGACATATTATCTAGCATAATAATATCTGGGTTACTAGCGATGGCACTAATTACTTGCTGCTTATTGTCACACTCAACTTCGATCTTGAGTTTTTTATTTTTGCGACATGATTTGATGGCATTTTCTATAGATCCCGCTATGGCGACATGATTATCCTTTATCATTATCATATCCGATAAATTAAAGCGATGATTTACCCCGCCGCCTTTAGTTACTGCATATTTTTGCAGCAAGCGTATATTTGGTAGGGTTTTTCTAGTATCAAGTATCTTAATTTTATTGTTATTGAGCTTTTTAATAAAATTATTGGTCATGGTGGCAATTCCGCTTAGATGCTGAATTATATTTAATAAAACTCGCTCTCCTGCCAATATCAGCTTGGCCTCGCCTCGCCCATTTGCAATAATTTGACCCGACTTAATGAAATCTCCATCGCTAAATTTTTGCTCCACGCTAAATTCTGATCCTGCAAATTTATTTTTTCTGCACAATTTATCAAAAACCAAATTTATTACATCATTTCCACAAAAAATAATATCTTTTTTGGCTATAATATTAAATTTAACAATCTTCTTATCTTCAAAAGCCAGATCTGATGTTGCATCAAGCAGTGCGCCATCTTCAATTAATGCATAATCTATGATTTTTGATAATTCTTGCTGTAATTTCTGCATTTTGTTGGATCAAATTTTTCAGATTTCAATTTATCGAGTCTATTTTTGATAAAATGACGCATAAACTCCATTTCTTGAGCGGAGATTTGTCTTTTATTTTGCTCATGCTCATCAATCAAATTTTTAATTATCGCAAAAGCCATACAGCTATCGCCCATATCAGCATAAATAAATGCTGATAATTGTTTTGTCCACAGAGGAATATCTTTATCAGAGGTATTTTTTGCTAATTTATCAGATAAAATTAGCGCTTTTTGACTGTCATTATATTTGCCATTTGCAAGCAATATAGCATGAGTTAACCATAGCCATTTATCATCTATGTTTCTATCGGCATGTTTATCAAGATAGTCGATAATATAGATAAGATCTTGTTTATTTTGGGTATTGGAGTAGTAATATGTTGCCAAATGCGGAATGATATTTGACCTATAATTAAGATCATCAAGCAAAATCATCCAATTATAAAGATTTTTATAATTATAATTTTTTAACGGAGCAAAGCCAGCAAAAATATCGCCTGAATTCTGCAAGCGAAGAGCTAGGCTATGGAATAGAAATTCTTTATCACCTAACGCCATCGCCTTTATTAAGCTTTTATTAGGAGGATTTGCCACTATCTCGAACTGCGGCTTAATATCATTGCTATTATACCAAAAAAATATCTGACCTAAAAAAAAGGCAAGAAAAGCAAATAAAAAAACTTTGCTTAGCCTTTCTCGGCACATGGAATTGATGTTAAAATTGTTTTTTACCAAAATCATGAAATGACATAAATAAAAGCAGTGGAATATAAACCAAAGACTGCAGCAAAATTATTTTTATATCGCTAAAATCAGCGACACCATAAGTTAACCACTCACTCTTGCTGTATAAATCAAGCCTAGGAAATGCTATTGATATTATTTTTAATATTGATGGCAAAAAATTTCCTAAAAAATCACTATATTTTGATGGCAAATCAATTGTTAACACAAAAATGCCCATCATGCGTGATAAAATATAAAATCCAATACTAGCTAGAATTGCAGAAAAAGCATTATTTAAAATCAGCGTTGCTAAAATTGCAAAAGTAACAACCATTAAACTTTCAAGACCCATGCTTAAGGACCAATAAAAAAGTCCAAGAGAATCTGAATCAGTTAAAAAAAATAAGGCGGCAATAAGTGGTAATAAAATTATGATTGCTGATAAAATATAGCCAGAAACATAGCTAAGAATAATTTTATGCCTAGATATAGATTTGCTAATAATAAACTCAATTTCCTTGCTTTCAAAATTTCTGTGTAGATTTAGGCAGACAAATAGTGTTACTCCAAATATAAATATAATTCTTGACGATCCTGCGCTAAAGGCCGAGGTGGCAGATTGCTGTTCAATTAAAAAAGTTGAGCCAAATATTATAGATACAGTAAGCGAGGCAAATAAAGCAATAAATACGCCGAGATAGAGACGATCTCTTAATCCGTTAAGCAATATATATTTTATTATGGCAGTCATATTATGTAATAATTACTACTCAAAAAAGCGTCTTCTGTTGCTGTCAAACATTTCTTGCATCTCTTTGTCCACATCATTAGCAGGAGTTGCGCTATCAACAATTGTCGCCTTGATAAAAATTACCGTTTCTGTAACGGTGGAAACTTTTGAACTTGATTTAAAAAGCCAACCTAAAATAGGAATATCTTTTAAATATGGTATTCCTGTATCCTTATTTGTTTGCTCTTCTTTCATCAAGCCGCCTATTACTATAACATTGCCACTTTCAACTTTAGCTACTGTCTCTAATTCACGCGATTGTATAACCGGAACAAGATTTTCTATTCCTGGAGGGCTTGCCGGATCAACAACATCGTTACTTTTTACAGAAAGAGTTGGCTTAATTTTCATCACCACTTCACGCTTTTTTAAATTAATTGATGGAATTATTTCAAGCTGAACGCCAACATCCTCTTCTTTTATCTCAGATGTAAAGGTCTGAACTACATTATCGCTATTTGCAGTATTAGATGTTTGAGTGGCATCGATCTCAAAATAAACTAATTTATCAGCAAAGTTTAGTGAAGCTGCCTGATTATTCATTGCATGTATCCTCGGGCTCGACAATGTTTTTGTTGTACCAAACTCTTCTAAGGCGCTAACAGATAAGTCAAGATTTCCTCCCATTAACCCAGTAAACACCATGTTAGCCGCAGATGATGTATCAAAGCCGCCATCAATGCTGAGATTACGCCTTGTAATATTAATAGAAGACTCTTCACCATCTTCACCAACTGTTGCTCGCGACAATTCACGACCACTTAACCAACTCCATTCAATACCAGTCTTATATTGATCGCTTAATGTAACCTCAACAACCTTAGCCTCAATTAAAACCTGTGCCGACGATGTTTTTTCTACCGCATCGAGATATTTTTGCACCAATTCATGATCAGTAGATGAAGCAAAAACAGAAATTATGCCAGCTGATTTATTGGATGTAAAAGAAGATGCAGCAATAGATTTACCATTTTCATCATCTGATGATCTAGAGCTTTGCTGGGAATTTAAAAGAGCCGTGATATTTTCCTCAACATCCGCCCACAAACTACCGTCCGCTAGATAATCAACAAAGTAATTATGAAGATAAGGGGTGTCTCTTTTAAAATATAAAACGCCTTTTTCATAGCTATAGCGCAATTTACCCAATATTGCGATTCTGTCTATAACCTCCTTAAGAGGTTTATCAACGGCGTTAATTATAACACCACCTGAAATAGAAGGATCTAGATCTATGTCTATATCAGCAACTCTGCCGATTTCTATCAGAACATCCTTTAATGGCACTTCATCGGTTACAGAAAATGATATTAGTTTATCTCCGCCAATCTTAGGCGCTTTAGGCACAACAATCATTTTTGAAATTTGTGGAATAGGAGAATAGTTAGACGATTCTTCAGATAATTTTAACTTGGCATCTTCTGCTTGATGATTTCGAACTAACTTATACCTAATCTCATCTTTAGAAGCGCCAGAAGCTCTATCAAATGGATCCAGCTTTCCTTTGTTGCAAGAGGAAAGGATAATAAAAATTGTAATTAGGTAAACTACTCTACTCATTAAAATAATATCTTACAGATGTCAGAAGATGGTTTAGCAATATTTAGCATAAGATATGCATAGTTACCGACCATAATGCTAAGTTAGCTAACAAACTATTCCTCATTTTTTTTTTAGCAATTGCATTTTTACATTAAACAAATTTAATTATCTTAAGCTTAGTAATAATGCCATTTTTCCACTAATTCAAATAGGAGAATTTAACTTTTTTTTCTAAATTCTCAAAACAACAACCTACTCAATAATGCTTAAAGAACAGGATAAAATCTTTAAAAATTTATATGGCCATAAATCTTTTACACTAAAAGAGGCAATTAATCGTGGTGACTGGGATGGAACAAAAAAATTCCTCGATCTTGATAATGAAGAAATAATAAAACTAGTAAAAGATTCTTGGCTTAGAGGTCGTGGTGGCGCTGGATTTCCCACGGGCATGAAATGGTCTTTTGCGCCCAAGAAAAAAGATCCAAAAGAAGGCAAGCCGCATTATTTAGTTGTGAATGCCGATGAATCAGAACCTGGAACTTGTAAAGATAGAGAAATTATTCGTAACGAACCTCATAAACTACTTGAAGGATGTTTAATAGCAGCCAAAGCTATAAATGCTAATACATGTTACATTTACATCAGAGGCGAATATGTCAATGAAGCCAAAGTTTTACAAAAAGCGATAGATGAGGCTTATGAAGCAAAGTTAATTGGCAATAATGCTTGCAAATCGGGCTGGGATTTAGATGTTTATGTTCACCGCGGAGCAGGAGCTTATATTTGCGGCGAAGAGACGGCTCTACTTGAAAGCTTAGAGGGTAATAAAGGGCAACCAAGGCTTAAGCCGCCTTTTCCAGCCTTAATCGGACTTTATGGCTGCCCAACAGTTGTAAATAACGTCGAATCGATCGCTGTTGTGCCAGAAATATTGCGTCGTGGCGCACAATGGTTTGCCGGAATTGGCCGCGAAAAAAATACTGGAACTAAAATATTCTGTATCTCAGGACATGTTAATAAGCCTTGTAATGTTGAAGAAGAAATGGGCATCCCCCTTCGCGAACTCATAGAAAAACATGCTGGTGGCGTTATTGGTGGCTGGGATAATCTTCTAGCAGTCATTCCCGGAGGCTCTTCCGTGCCATTGATCAAAAAAGAAATTTGCAATGATGTTTTGATGGATTTTGATTCGCTAAAAGAAGCTGGAACAGCTTTAGGTACTGCAGGAGTTATAGTTATGAATAAATCAACCGATATTATCGCAGCCATAGCCCGCTTATCTCATTTTTATAAACATGAATCCTGCGGCCAATGCACCCCATGTCGAGAAGGTACTGGGTGGATTATGCGCATAATGAATCGAATGGTTGAAGGAAAAGCCAAGGTAGAAGAAATAGACCAATTATATAATCTAACCAAGCAAATAGAGGGGCACACTATTTGTGCTTTAGGTGATGCCGCAGCTTGGCCAGTTCAGGGCTTAATCAAAAATTTTAAAGATGAGATGATTAGTCGCATCGAAAATAGATCGCAAGATTAGCTCTTATTAAAGATGGAAATTGGTATAAAATTAATTTAGGCTCTGTTAAGATTTCAAATAGCCTTGGGTCAAATAATTTTTATTTCTAAAGCATGAAGGCCACTACTGAATTCATCTTCCAATATTTTATTGATTTTTCTATGAGCACTAATTTTGCTTATATTTTTTAACTTATCACTTGATATTTCTATTTTGAAATGAGTCTGGCCAGAGCCATCATCTCCCAAATGACCGCTATGCAACCCTGAATTATTGGTGATTTTAAGCAGGCTTGGCTGCAACAGCAAATTAATCTTGTTTAAAATTCTTTCTTCCATTTTCAACATATTATTAATATTTATCAAACTAAGTTAAACCTTTAATGATATGTTTAACCTTCTTATTTTTGGTCG
>DDCV01000099.1:7146-13244 GCA_002335845.1 Rickettsiales bacterium UBA1997
ATCCTCAAAAAGATATTTGAAATTTAATATTGGAACCTAAAGGTTAAGCTTTATTGCCGCCAACTAATTTATCACAAATTCCCTTTGGAAGGTAAACCCACTCGCCTTTATCGCCATCAATCTTGGCTTGACCAGCGCAAGAATGAGTCCCAGATAAATTAGCACAATCATTTTGGCCAGCCTTTACGACTCCGTAGCATTTTTCTGCATCTTTAGCTTGAGAATTTTGTGGAAGAGAAACTAAGGCAGCTGAGCCAATAACCATTGATGTTAAAAATTTTTTCTTTAGAGACATTTATAGTAGTTTTTTTTGTTAAACAAATAAGTGGATTTCCATTATTATCAATAAACTTAGCTTATTGATAACAGGGTAATTCTTTTTCAAGATCTTTTAATCAACTTTAATATCAAGTAAAGATGCAAATTTTAATAACTGGTGGCACTGGATTTATTGGTAAAAAACTTTGTCAAAAACTTGTTGAAGATTGTTATGAGATAACTGTTTTAACAAGGCAGAAAAACCTAGCGCCCAGCAAAAATATTCAATATATTCACAGCCTGTCACAGAAAGATTTTAATTATGATATCATTATTAATCTTGCAGGGGAGCCAATTTCTCAAAATTGGTCTACAAAAAATAAGAAGAAAATCTATGAAAGCAGAATTGGTCTGACCAGAAATTTAGTCGACAAAATCAATAGCGCCAAGAAAAGTCCATCATTATTTATTAGCGGCTCGGCAATTGGGTATTATGGGTATGATGCAGGAATATTATATGATGAAAATAGCAAAATAACTCTCAATCATAATATTTTTTCACAATCAATCTGCCATGATTGGGAAATCGCCGCCGCAATAAAATCACAAGAAACAAGATTAGTAAAAATTAGAACCGGAATTGTTTTGGGTAAAAATGGTGGCGCTTTAAAAAAAATGCTCATACCTTTTAAATTAGGATTAGGCGGCAAGATTGGCTCAGGCGAACAATTTATGAGCTGGATTGATATCGATGATGCAATAAATGCGATAAATTTTATTATCAAAAATAATAAAATTTCAGGAGCAGTTAACTTGACCTCACCAAATCCAGTATCAAATGCCAATTTTAGCAAAACACTAGCAAGTATAGTCAAAAGACCTTGTATTTTCGATATGCCGAAATTTATAACTGAAATATTATTTGGCCAAATGGGAAAAGAGCTTCTTCTTAAGGGCCAAAAAGTTTATCCACAAACTTTGTTGCAAAATGGTTTTGAGTTTAAATATAGCGATCTAGAAAAATCTCTATCAAAAATATTAAGATAATTATCTATGATAATAGATCAAAATAAAAATAGCCTATCGCAAAAAATTCATAATCTCAATTGGCTTATGGTGTCATTGATAATTATTTTGGCATTTATTGGATTCTTGATGTTATATTCTGCTGGCGGAGGATCGATGAGGCCATGGATGATAAGGCAAATGGGATTTTTTGCGATATTTTTTCCAATTATGATATTCATCGCCATCACTGATATAAAGATTTGGTTTAAATATGCTTATATATTATATGGCTTAGCACTTTTTTTAGTAATAATCGTTGCCATAGTTGGCCATAACGCCATGGGTGCAACAAGGTGGTTTAAGATGGGCTCTATAACAGTTCAGCCCTCAGAAATAATGAAAATTTGCACGGTCTTTGCTTTGGCGCGCTATTTTTATAATATTGAAATTGAAAATATTGGTAAGATTAGAGTAGTGATTATACCCGTTATACTAATTGCCACTCCAGCAATATTAATTTTTAATCAACCAGACTTAGGAACTGCAGCTATCCTAACTTTCGTGGGTGTATCTGTGCTATTTATGGCTGGATTAAGGGCATGGAAGTTTGTTTCTGCGGGAATTTCTATTTTAATATTTGTGCCTTTTGCCTGGAGTTTTTTGCTTTATGACTATCAAAAACAACGCGTTTTAACATTTCTTGATCCAGATAAAGACCCTTTGGGAAGCGGCTACAACATAATTCAATCAAAAATTGCCATTGGCTCCGGAGGACTTTTTGGCAAAGGCTATCTTAGTGGCACTCAGGGTCAGCTCAATTTCTTGCCAGAAAAACAAACTGATTTTATTTTTACAATGCTAGCAGAAGAAGTTGGTTTTATTGGCAGCTTTTTAACAATTGCACTATACATAGCTATAGGGGTGATTTGCTTTGCCATATCCTTAAAAACCAAGCATCAATATGGTAAATTATTGGTAATGGGCATGGCCAATATATTTTTAATTCACATGTTTATTAATATTGGCATGGTAACTGGATTAATTCCTGTTGTTGGAGCGCCACTACCTTTTATTTCATATGGCGGGACAATTATGGCTTCAATGATGATTGGTTTTGGACTAGTTCTAAACGTCGATTTACATAAAAATAGCGACCTAAGGTCTAGTAGTCACAAACTGCCCATTTAGAAACCGTTGGCTAATACCAATTATTAAATTTAATAATTGGTATAACTAGCCTTTAAATATACTATTTATGAACTGGTTAATATCTTTATCATTGATTTCCCAAAGCCTGCTTATGCAAATAAACATTATGCACCCTTAGATAATCTACCTTGTTCTTAGCCAGAAATTGTGATATTTTAATGGTTTTTTGCTCTCTACTTCCCTCAATATTTACAATATCCAAAAAGCTTTTCATAGAGTGGCCAATATAAATTGGTAAATTAAGAGCCTGATAAGTATCGATGTTTTTTAAAATTTGCACTGATTGATCAGCATTTTTACTAAAGCCGATTCCAGGGTCAAAAATTAATTGCTCTTTTTTGACACCAAATTGGGTAATATTGGATATTTTTTCTTCTGCCCATTTTATGATCTCGCGATTAATATCGAGATGCTTATTGATCACCAAATTTGGATTGGCATGAATGGCTAAATTATGCATTAATATAGTTGTGATATTATTTTTGGCGATAAATTTAACAATATTTTTATTAACAAGGCCACTAATATCATTGATAATATCAATTCCTAACTCATAAGCTTTTTTGATAGTAGAAAAGTGATAAGAATCGATGCTAGTTTGAATATTTTTACCTTCTTTTTGATTAAAATTCTTAACTTCGGCAATAATTTGTGGCAAAATTTTTTCCAATCTTTGCCACTCATCTTGATCTGATAATATTTGCGCACCGGGGCGTGTTGATTCAGCGCCAATATCAATTATATCGGCACCATCTTGTAGTAATTTTTGAGTTTGACTAATAGCGCTTTTAAGTGACAAATATTTACCACCATCACTGAAAGAATCTGGTGTAATATTTAATATTCCTACGATCTCTACCATTTTCTTTCAAACTTCTTGCGAATAATTATGGCAGAAAGATTGAATAGCATCAATAAAACTAATAGCACCATAATTCCAGCTGAAGTTTTTTCAGCGAACCCCATTTCTGGAGAATCCGACCATAGATAAATTTGCACCGGCAGAACCGTCGTTGGATCGAAGAAGTTGCGAGGTATATCAGCAATAAAAGCAATCATTCCCACCATTAGCAACGGAGCCGTCTCACCTAAAGCTCTTGATATTGCTAAAATTGTACCAGTCATAATTCCAGGAATAGAAAGTGGCAATAAATGATGTAAGGTAGTTTGCATTTTTGAAGCACCCAGAGCCAAGGCGGCGTCACGAATTGATTGCGGAATTGAGCGAATTGTATTGCGAGCAGAAATGATAATGATCGGTAAAACCAACATAAATAATGTCATGCCCCCAACAAGTGATGATGACCTTGGTAAATGCATAATTTGTAGATAAATTGTTAGACCTAAAAGACCATAAATTATCGAAGGTATTGCTGCCAAATTATTAATGCTGATTTCGATTATATCAGTTAGGTAGTTTTTAGGGGCAAATTCTTCTAGGTAAAAAGCGCACATTATGGCGATAGGAAAAGCTAAAATTAGAAAGATAAGCATAGTAAATAATGAGCCAATTAAACTGGCACCAAGACCAGCAATATCAGCCTCTCTTGAGTCAGCTATTTTAAATAAGTTCCAGTTAAATTTTACCTTAAAAGAATTTTCCTCTTTGATTTGATTAAGCCATTTTTTTTGATTATGAGTCAGTATAATATCGCTACCATGCTTAAAAAACATATCAGACTTTGATGAAGCGCGCAAATAAATGATAGATTTCTTTCCCAGTAAATTTGGATTATTAATTATTTTTTCTTTAAGCTCAATATTGCTAATCTTACTAATTATTTGGTATAGAGAATTAATTTCACTAATTTCCTTTGCATCAACAAACTTATTGCGTAAAGATTTTTTAATAATTTGACGATGATCTATTTCAGCGATTTTTCTTTCTTTAGTCAAGTCAATTTCAAGAGCTATGGAGCTATAAAAAAACCCGCTATATCCACGCGAGATAATGGTTGAAAGCAAGATAAGCAAAAAAATCATAGCCGCTATAATTGCTGACAATCCAAAGATTTTAAATTTCTTTTCCCGTCTTTTTCTTTGATCCAAATTTTTAATTTTAGTATTTTTCATTGAAATCGCGCTTTTTTGCTGGAAATAGTGATTTAATTATCATATAGGGCAGTCCTAAAATATTTATGGTGGTAGTTGTTAATAAGGCAATAATAACATTGTCACTTAACGAGCCAAATCCAGTAAATAGAGATATTATTACAATTGCTACAAATGATAAATAGATTGTTACCACCCATTTTACCCAAAAATAAATTCCCTTTTTAAGCTCCAATTCATTTTCGCTAATATCATTTTCTATCTTGTGGCGACGCAATTCTTCATTGCGCTTTTGTATATCGACAGCATCTGGTACCTTGGATTTTGCTTCAGTTTTTATGTTAAGTTTTTGACCATCATCATTATTTTTGTTGCGATTACTTAGCCGAGCCACAACTTTTTGGAATTGATCTTTTTTAGACATTTTATTGATCAGTATTAAAATCCTTATATTTTAAAATAGCTTCTTTGGCTCTTTTTTTAATTTGAGCATCACTTATTTCATTATTTTTTCCCTGAATATAAGAATGAGACCACGGACTTTGAAAATCATGAGTTACCCTACTTAACTCTGTGCCATTGCGCTCTTTATAGACATTCCACACCGCTTCCAAAACCTGAATCGCCTCTTCGTCATTTTTATCAATTATTGGATAGTCAAACTCACCCGTTTCTGGTGTAAATTCCACAGCATATCTACAAACCGGACCATTGCCAAACTCTTTGAACTCGTGATAAATCGATGGAATCACGGGCCCATAGCGCCAAGCCTCTATTTTTTCATTGAAAAGCTTTTTATTATAAACTGCTAAATACCAGCCATAAGCAAAATAAACTAGTTTTATTAGCTTGAGCAGGGTAATATTTTTTATATCCTCCTCATCAGCCCGCCATAAAAAAAAATTAGCAATATGTGCCGGCAAATATTTAACTGCTGGGTTTTTTTCCTTCATATGTGTAATTTATTAGCCTGTAACACCTTATACCAAATCCCTTTAATCCATATAGGTGGGATTTGTTATTATATGCCGCTGCTCCAAGAGTTATATTTTGTTCAATGTTAGAATATTTATTGACTTGATTGGAAAAAATTGATACAATGATTGCAACTCATCATTCCTCTATAATACTAAAATACATCTTTAATGTTGGATTTTAGTATAACAATGAGACTAATAATGAATTAATATTAATATCAACACTAAATAAAATTAAAATGAATTGTAGGAAACATATTGCAGGAGTGGAAGCTACCTTATCTCTTGTCGGCTCGATTGCTTCTATGGCATATTCTTTATCTGGCGCAGGAGTAAAATGCGAAGAAAATGCAGCCGCCAACTCCCTTGCATCTACTGGACTGGGATTTATTAGCGGGGCTTTGTTTACTTACTCTATGGCAGCATATATATTTATTACGTACTCGACCCCGAACCTCTCCCTTGGGAGCTAGTGCGTTACCACAAGATCAAGCTTCCGAACGAGGGATGGCGGTTTGATAACCTCTTTAAAACATTAAATAAAAAAACAAAAGCATTAGATTAGCATTCCTAACTAGTCCACCCTGAAATACC
>DDCV01000135.1 GCA_002335845.1 Rickettsiales bacterium UBA1997
CTTTAGTTTTCAAGAAGAGTTTCGAAAAAGAAAATACTGCAGTTAAAAGTTAACTAGTTAGTGTGCGGGTTAATAAAATTAATTTAAAAAATATTTAAAGAGTAGTTGACATTAATCAAACTAATGACTTATTGTTATCTTGCTTGGTTACTAAAAAGTTACCAGATGCTAGCATATTTTATATTATGCTTAATCTAAATTTCACATTTTCCTTAATTTCAGAATTAAAATCAAAAAATTCTAATGATGCCGTCATTTGTCGCAAGTTTTTTATAACTGAGACACTTATCTGTATCTATATTTTACTATAATTTCTTATATATTAATCATATCAAAGATGTCCTCAAAACTTACATTAAATCATAGCGCATCAAGTGATGTCGTTAAACCAGCTATAGTAGCTAAAGAAAACCCTAAAAGCCCTGAAGATATCGGCGCGCCGATCACAGAGTTAGATTCTCAAATAAAAAAAGAGCCAAAAAAAATTCACAGCGGAAGTTTGTTGAGCAAATCTAATGGATCTCCTGACGCAGCAATTAATACTAACTTTAAAAAATCTTCAAAAAAATCAAACAATTACAAAGAAAGCGAACCTTCGGCAGACATAGATGAGGTTCCTAAGCAAAATATATTGGAGCTAAAGAGTTTAAAAACAAAAAAAGCCGAAAGTTTAATCGAGGTTGCAAAAGAGCACGGTCTTGAAAATATTGGCGATTATGGAAGGCAAGATATTATTTATCATATTCTCAAAAGCTTTTCAAATGCTAATCCGCAAAATGTGATTATAGGGGAGGGTGTGTTAGAAGTGCTCGTTGATGGATTTGGATTTTTAAGGTCGCATGAAACTAATTATTTTCCAGGATCCGATGATATTTATGTTTCTCCGAGTCAAATTAAAAGATTTGGATTAAGAACGGGAGATACAGTGAAGGGTCAAATTAGAGCTCCCAAAAAAGGAGAAAGATACTTTGCTCTCTTGAGAGTTAATGAAGTAAATTTTGGATCACCTGACTTAATTAAGAATCGCGTCTTTTTTGATGATTTAACACCTCTTTATCCACAAGAAAAGTTAAAGTTAGAGCTTGAAGATCCGCTTAATAAAGACTCAAGTACTAGAATAATAGATCTCGTTACCCCACTTGGAAAGGGTCAAAGAGCTTTGATAGTTGCACCTCCTAGAACCGGTAAAACATCTTTGATGCAAAATATTGCTCACGCAATAACTACAAATCATCCCGAAGTCACTTTAATTGTTCTTTTAATTGATGAGAGGCCAGAAGAGGTCACTGATATGATTAGAACGGTTAAGGGTGAGGTTGTTAGCTCAACTTTTGATGAATCAGCGCATCGCCATGTTCAACTTGCTGAAATGGTAATAGAAAAGGCGCGTAGATTAGTGGAAGCTAAAAAAGATGTCGTAATTCTACTTGATAACATCACAAGACTTGCCCGCGCCTATAATACCGTTATCCCTTCTTCAGGTAAGGTTTTGACAGGTGGAGTTGATTCTAACGCCCTACAAAAGCCAAAAAGATTCCTGGGTGCCGCTAGAAATATTGAGGAAGGTGGCTCGTTAACAATTATATCTACAGCGTTAATAGAGACTGGATCTAGAATGGATGAAGTAATATTTGAAGAATTCAAGGGAACTGGCAATGCTGAAATAGTTTTGGATCGAAAAATATCAGATAAAAGAATATTTCCAGCAATTGATATTACCAGATCAGGCACAAGAAAAGAAGAGCTTTTGGTCGATAGAGCTACTTTGTCAAAAATATGGATGTTGCGTAGAATTGTTAACCCAATGAACTCACTAGAGGCAATAGAATTCTTGCTGCAAAAGCTAAGTGGCACAAAAAGTAATGAAGAATTTTTTAAATCAATGAATTCTTAATATTCATGAAATCAAATACCAATTTTCATCTGTAATATCACTTTAATCTTCTTATTTTTGACCTCAAATTTAAGTAATAAATTTTACATATATTTCTATATGTGATGCTTTATTGCTTAAATTTTTTTCTTAAAAATTAATTTGATCAAAATAACATTAGAGATGGAAATTGACATAAAAACACTTAAGATATAATATTTACTGAATTTATTTTAATAAACTGTTGTTCATGACTTTATTTAGAAAGTTTTCGATATTGCTATATTTGATATTTCTTACTGGCTGTATCCTTAAAAAAAACTTTGATGTTTTATCTGATTTTGAGCCTCATTTGATATATAAAGGTGATTACATATCTTATTTAGGATTGGAATATTTAGATTTTGCCCGCAAATTAAGATCAGTTGAAGATTTTGAATCTTCTGAGTATTTTTCTAAAAAGGGTCTGGCTGCAATTACAGATAGTGAAATAGCCTTAGAAAATCCACTAGATTGGGACGCTGATAAATCACAAGTTCAGCTGATGATATTAATGCAGACTCGTATGGAGTCCTTAATGAGACGCAAATTTTTACAAAAATCAATTCCAATTCAATTATCACACCTAGTTTTTCTTTATGATTGCTGGGTAAGCACAGAATCAAGAGCAATTTTTGTTGCTGATGATTTAGCAAGGTGCCGAGTTAGATTTATAAAACTATTGAATGAGGTAGAGTATTATCTTACCAACTTAAATAATGATAAAACTGAGCCGGTTAAGATTAAAGAACCAGAATTTGAATTATTTAGGGTTAAATTTGACTATGATAGTTTTCAACTTAATGATAAGGCTTTTCATGATTTATATCAGGCTCTCTCTTATCTTGAATCTTTAGATCAAGGCTTCAAGCTTTTACTAGTTGGAAATACTGACAGATCCGGCAGTAGAATGTATAATAAAATCCTCTCTTTAAATAGAGTTTTAACTATTAAAAAATATCTTATGAGTAATGGTATTAGTGAAGATTTAATTAAAACGGAGGCTTTAGGAGAGGAATTTCCAGAAATAGTTACATTTGATGGCAAGTCAAATCAGCCCAATAGATCTGTTGAGATATATGTTATTACCGGCATCCCTGATGAGATAGCTAATACCTTGCCAGTGCCACTGGTAAAAAACCAAGTCTACCAAAAAGAAATAAGAAAAGCTCGAGAAATGAGAGGATTAGAAAATTAAAATGACCGAAAGCTATGATTTTTCTATAAAAAAAAGAATTGTTGTTAAAATTGGATCGTCCTTAATAGTTGACCAAGAGACCGGTGCAAGGCAGCAATGGATCAGCAACCTTGCCTCAGACATTGCCAGCTTTACAAGTCTTGGTTACGAAATTATCATAGTGTCTTCCGGTGCTATTGCTCTGGGTGTCCAGGAAATGTCAATCAATGACAATACTAATAAAAACAATCTTACCTTACCACAAAAGCAGGCTATGTCTGCTATTGGTCAAATTTCCTTAATGAATATTTATCATCATATTTTTAAAAAATATTCATTAAATGTAGCTCAAATCCTACTAACAGCATCAGATTGCGACTCTGTGAATCGTCGCAATAATTTTAGCAATACCATTTCTGAATTATTGAATAAAAAAATCATTCCAATAATTAATGAGAATGATTCTATTTCAGTAGATGAAATCAAGATTGGTGATAATGATACCCTGGCAGCTCATATTGCTAAGATAACTAATGCCGATCTTATGATACTTTTTTCTGATATTGATGGATTGTATGATGATAATCCAAAAATAAACAAATCAGCAAAATTTATTAAAAAAGTTACCAATATCGATGACAGTATAATCCTAATGGCAGGTGACTCATTGTCAAAAGTTGGCACCGGAGGCATGATAACAAAAATTCAGTCAGCCAAAATGTTGCAAAATAGTAAATGTGACACCATTATCACTTCTGGTATAGAGTTAAATTGCCTAGCAAAGTTAATTAATCATCAGCAAAAATTTACTGTTTTTACTAACCAATAGCAAATATTATCTTTAACTTACGTAGTAAAGATATTCCAGATATAATTTATAAAAAAATGTATTCTAATAACCTTGAAGAAGTAATTATTGATAATCGTAACGTTAATGTATCTTTTGAATTTTTTCCGCCAAAAAATGATGAAATGGAAAATAAACTATGGCAGGCTATTACTAAATTAAAAAACCTTAATCCTGACTTTGTTTCTGTAACTTATGGCGCTGGTGGATCTACTCGTGAAAGAACCCATAGTACAATAAAAAAAATATTAGATGAAACAAATCTTAATCCAGCCTCACATCTAACATGCGTTGCCGCATCTAAAGATGAAATTAATGAAATTTTATTAAATTATTGGCAAATGGGAGTGCGCCATATTGTGGCATTGCGAGGAGATATGCCTTCATCAAGTCCAAATTATCAACTACATCCCAATGGCTATAATTATGCTAGTGATTTAGTATTGGCGATAAAAGATCTTCGCAAAAAAAATATCAATTTTGAGGTATCCGTTGCTGGTTATCCAGAAACTCATCCGGAAGCTAAGAGTTTTGACGAAGATATTAAATATCTAAAGCATAAGGTTGATTGTGGCGCAGATAGAATTATAACGCAGTTTTTTTTTGATGCTGATGCTTTTCTTAGGTTTGTTGATAAATGTCGTAACGCAGGCATTAATATTCCTATCATACCAGGAATTTTACCAGTAAGTAACTTTAAGCAAGTAAAGCATTTTTCTAAAATGTGTGGTGCAAATATACCAAAATGGATGCAAAACATCTTTAATGATCTTGATAACCATCCAGAAACAAGGCAGTTAATAGCAGCAATGGTTGCTAACGAGCTGTGCAGCATCCTATATAAATCTGGCATTAGTCAATTTCATTTTTATACATTAAATCGAGCTGACTTAACAAGAGCGCTATGTCACGTCTTGGGAGTAAGATAATAATATTATATATTAAGCTGAAATCGAACAATTATCTAAAATTAACAATAGAACTATCTCAAAAATTAAACTACTTCACCCGAACAAAGAGGTCTTTTAAATGTCTAAATTTCGCTATTATTAATAGTATTTAATACACTAAAGTCATTACCACCTCCTCAAAAAACGCTCTAGATCTACCTCTAG
>DDCV01000136.1 GCA_002335845.1 Rickettsiales bacterium UBA1997
TGAAATTCATCACTTAAAACTGATTGCAAGAAGTCTCTATCTTTGGATATAGAATCTTTGTTAATTACTATTTTTATAAAATAATCTCCTACCCTGTTTTCAATATTTTTGATTTCTAGCTCTTGCAAATCCTTAGCATTGAATAAGAAGGTTTTAGAAAAATTTTCATTGGCAATATCAGTTAAGTCAGCAATAATTGCTGATGCCGTAATCAAGCCTCCAGCACCATGACCAATAGTCATATTCCATCCAGCATTTGAACAATTTGTTAGAATTGTGTTATAAGTATCTTCAACCTTAGCAATCATTAAAGATTCATCAACTAAAGATGGATAAACAGCTTGCTCGCAATCCTTGCCACTATTTTTATAAATCGCTAATAATTTAATTTTATAGCCTAAATTTTGTGCTAATTTTATATCGCTAGCTTCAATTTTATCAACACCTTCAATATGTATGTTGTTAAAATTTGGCTTGGATCCAGAAGCTATAGTAGAGAGAATGGTTAATTTGTGAGCAGCATCAATTCCTTTTATATCGAATGTTGGGTCAGATTCTGCGTAGCCATTGTCCTGAGCTTCCTTTAGTACATCAGCAAAATTTGATCCTTCCTTGGTCATTTTGCTTAAAATAAAATTACAAGTGCCGTTTAAAATGCCATAAAATTCGGTAATATCATTTGCAGCAGCAAAGTTATCTTTAAATGATTTTATAATTGGAACGGCGCCAACAGTAGAGGCTTCATAGCCAATATGACAATTATTATTATCAGCTAGAACAGCAATTTCATAGCCATCATTAGCAAGCAACGCCTTGTTTGCTGTGATATAATGTTTATTATTTTTTAAAGATTCAAAAATAAGATCTTTAGCAATTGTTTCGCCACCTATTACCTCAATCACAACATCAATATCCGGATCTTTGGCTAGATCAACTGCGTTTTCATAAAACTTAATGTTATTATCTATAAAATCTTTTTTTGATCTAGCAGAGACGGCCACAATCTCAAAATTAGCTTGGTGCTTTTTTAGCAAGGAATTAGAATCATTTTTAAGTATTTCGTAGACCGACTTACCAACGGTTCCAAGTCCTGCCAAGCCAATTTTAAGAGTTTTCATATATAATGAAATTATTAGATTTGGGTTGTTAAATAGTTTTCAAATCCGATCCTGGAAATAAGATCTATTTGAGTTTCTAAAAAGTCAAAATGCTCCTCTTCACTAATTAATATTTTTTCTAAAATATCTTTTGTTCCAATGTCACTGCTATCTTGAAAATATTTAATAGCATTTTTTAGGTCTTTAATAGCATCAATTTCCAAGGTCAAGTCATTGGCAAATATTTCTTTAACATCTTGACCAATTCTTAGATTGCCATATTCTGTCATTTTTGGCAAACCCTTTAAAAATAAAATTCTTTCAATAATAATATCAGCATGTTTCATTTCATCTATTGATTCTGCTTTAGTTAAGCTAGCTAACTTATTAAATCCTTGATCTTGTAAAATTTTACTATGTAAAAAATATTGATTTATCGCCACAAGTTCGTTGCGAAGAATTATATTTAAATGCTCGATTGCTTTCTTATCCATATTTATATACTTGATTGATGTTTTTAATGATTTAAGTAATTTAATTAAAAAATTACACCCAGCATCTTTATTAATAAACAATAAATTTAATGAAAGAGAATATTGTCAATAGCAATAGTAAGAAATATTTTTATCCTCAGCCAAATCAAAATTTAGATTTAGCCAAAATAGAAGAAGTTATTTTACAATTCTGGCAAAATGAAAAAATTTTTGAAAAATCAGTAAATAACAGAAATGATTCTAAAAAAAATGATTATGTTTTCTATGATGGCCCGCCTTTTGCCAATGGCTTACCACATTACGGCCATTTATTAACTGGCTTCATTAAAGACGCGGTGGCTCGCTTTCAAACTATGAAAGGCAAAAAAGTTGAACGCCGCTTTGGCTGGGATACTCACGGCCTACCTGTTGAAATGGAAACAGAAAAAGAGCTAACCAAACAAGAAGGTAGAAATATATCAGGACAAATTGCCATTCAAGAATATGGTATCGAGAAATTTAATAAAGCCTGTGAAGACTCGGTAATGAGATATGCTGGCGATTGGGAGTATTACGTCACGCGCCAAGGTCGTTTTGTTGATTTTAAAGATAGTTACAAGACCAAAGATCTGGGCTATATGGAGTCTGTCATTTGGGCTTTTAAACAGCTTTTTGATAAAGGCTTGATTTATGAAGATTTACGCGTTGTGCCCTACTCTTGGGCTTGTCAAACTCCGCTTTCAAATTTTGAAACAAGAATGGATAATTCTTATCGCCAAAAAGAAAGTAAGGCAGTGACGGTAAAATTTAAATTAGCCGAAGCCCCTCCTTGTCGCAAAGATGATTTTCAAAATAATATTTCGCTTTTAGCTTGGACAACAACCCCCTGGACCTTACCTGCAAATCTAGCCTTGGCCGTAGGTAAAGATATTTCTTATAGCGTGGTTAAGATTAAAAAAACTAATGAAATTATTATTTTAGCTACAAATCTAATCGAAAAAATAGCTAAAGATTTTGGTGAATATGAAATTGAAAAAACTATAAATGGTCAAGAATTAGTTGGCTTAAAATATCAACCACTCTTCCCTTATTTTCAAAATCATGAAAAATTAGCCAATTGCCAAAATGCTTTTACCATTTTACATGGCGATTTTGTTACTACCGATGAAGGGACGGGAATTGTTCACATTGCTCCTGGGTTTGGCGAAGATGATCAGATTTTAGCTAAAAATAACAATATTCCAACAATTTGCCCAGTTGATGAAGCTGGTAAATTCAGTAATCAAATTTTTGATCTTAATAATCTATTATTAAAAGGTCGTCAAGTTTTTGAAACAAATGATGATATTATAAAATATCTAAAATTGCATAATAGCTGGTTTAAAACTGAGCAATATATTCATAATTATCCACATTGTTGGCGCACCGACACGCCACTAATTTATAAAGCCGTTAGCTCTTGGTATGTTGAAGTTTCTCGCTTTAAAGATCGTATGGTTGAGCTTAATCAGCAAATCAACTGGATTCCCGAGCATATTAAAGATGGCCAATTTGGCAAATGGCTTGAAGGGGCAAGAGATTGGTCAATAACACGAAATCGATTTTGGGGTTGTCCAGTTCCGGTTTGGCGTAGTAATGATCCAGATTATCCAAGAATTGATGTTTATGGCTCTTTAGATCAGATTGAGCAAGATTTTGGTATAAAGCCAGATAATTTGCACCGCCCATTTATTGATGAAATTACACGACTAAATCCAGATGATCCAAGAAGTGACAAAAATCACAAGGATCACATTAATTGCTCAAAAATGGTTCGCGTTAATGATGTGCTGGATTGTTGGTTTGAATCTGGATCAATGCCCTACGCCCAAAAACATTATCCATTTGAAAATAAAGAATGGTTTGAAGATAATTTTCCTGCTGATTTTGTAACAGAATATATTGCGCAAACTCGCGGCTGGTTTTATACGATGATGGTTTTATCAACTGCTCTTTTTGATAAAATACCATTTAAAAATGTCATCTGTCACGGCACAATTTTGGATGAAAGCTCACAAAAACTATCAAAAAGACTAAAAAACTATCCCGATCCCATAGAAATATTTTCTAATATCGGCTCTGACGCAATGCGTTTTTATCTAATCTCACAGCCGGTGATGAAGGGCCAAGAGTTAAGGTTTGATAGTGATGGCAAGGCCATAAAAGATGTTTTGCGCGTGTCCATAAAACCGATGCTTAACGCCTATAACTTCTTTTGTCTTTACGCTAATTCTGACGCAATTCAAGCGAATAGAATTTATGAACATAAGAATTTCAATAATATCACTGATAATTATATCTTAACCAAACTTAAGAAATGTATTATAAGCATTGATGAAAATCTTAATATCTACAATACAATTAACGCCTGCCAAGAATTTGATAATTTTTTTGAGGTTCTAAATAATTGGTATATAAGAAGAAATCGCCAAAGATTTTGGCAATCTGAAATTAACCAAGATAAGCAGGATGCTTACGATGTCTTGCTAACTTGCTTAGCAACATTAAGTGAAGCTGCGGCGCCTTTGTTGCCATTTACTTGTGAGTATGTTTGGCAAGGGTTAATGATTGGGGATATCAAATCCGGCAAGGATAATTTCAACTAAAAAAACGCTGCAAAGCAAGTGATGTGATATTGCGCTATTTTATTTTAAAGCAAAATAAATCAAGCTTAATATTGCAATTACCAAGGATAGATAAATTACGCTAACAAATATCTTATCTTGCAATGAAAAACGCTCTTTAAGAGGTCTTGATTGATAATTTGCAAATTTATCGCTGCTTTTTGTCGATTTATCACCAACTATTTCATAATCTCCATCGATAACATCACTATTTTTTTTATTTTTATTATAAATCTTATTGAGAATATAGCGCACAATAATGCCCTCAACAATAACCACCCAAAAAATATAGCTAAAAACTGGTATCAAGGCTGGCAATAGCTTAAGTAGTAATTTTAATAGCATTTTGTTAATTAAATTTAATAATTGGTATTATTATAAAAAATAAAAAGATTTAAAAAATAAGCAATGATAGCTTTATGTGGTTAATATTATTTTACGGCCAATGGTGGCCGACGGGCAGTCGCCCTTTGCAGCGAAAATAATCTTCGCTGGGTTATTTTACGGCCAATAGTGGCGTAAATAATTAATTTTGCTGTTTAGAAAATTATTTAAATTAGTTATTAGATTTTATGATGATATTTCCTGCAATAGATTTGAAAGATGGTAAATGTGTGCGTCTTTTTAAAGGTGATATGGCTCAAGCTACCATTTTTAATGATAATCCAGCAATACAAGCCAAGGAATTTCAAGATCTAGGCTTCAAATATCTACATATTGTTGATCTTGATGGAGCTATTGCTGGCGATTCTAAGAATAAAAAATCAGTACAAGATATAATCAAGAATATCGATATTCCCACTCAGCTTGGTGGTGGTATCAGGTCGATTGACAATATTGAAAAATGGCTAGAAATTGGTGTTGATAGAGTAATATTAGGAACAATAGCCCTCAAAAACCCTGAATTAGTTAAAGAGGCTTGTCAAAAATTTCCTGGTAAAATTGTTGTGGGTATTGACGCCAAAAATGGCTTTGTGGCAATTGATGGTTGGGTCAAAACCAGCGAAGTAAAAGCTATTGACCTTGCTAAAACATATCAAGATTGCGGAGTTGCGGCAATTATTTACACCGACATTTCTCGCGACGGCACCTTAGCTGGCCCTAATTTATTAGAAACGCAAAATCTAGCTCAAAATATATCAATTCCAGTGATAGCATCTGGCGGGGTTAGTAATTTTATGGATATATTATCTATACGAGATCTAAAAAAAGACGGTGTTATTGGCGCAATTATTGGTCGCGCTTTTTATGATAAAAAAATAAAAATTAGCGATTTAAAGCAATTTCTATAAAAAAAATTTCCTTTTATAGCTTATCCAAGACTTATTTTACTTGATATAATACCAATTCCCACCTTTAGATAGGCTATATATCTTCAATCTTATGAGATAATAAAAATCAAAAAATTAAGCCATGTATGTCCTGATACAGTGCTTAATTTTTTAATATTTCTTCTCTCATAATCTTAAAAATCTATAGCCTATCTAAAGGTGGGAATTGGTATAAGACTAATTTACTGATAATAAGTTAGCATTTCCTTATTTTATATCTTGACTGATGATCAAATTTATTGTATGGTTCTATCCATATTTTAACTAACTGCTTCAATTTGAATGAATATACTAAAATTATCAATCACAATTTCGGCTTTAATACTAGCCAACTCATCTCTTGCCAACGCCAGAACCAAAGGCAATTATTTTGAGATAAGTGCTATAAATACAAGTGTAAGGTTTAAATATGACTATCAAGATAGCGTAAAATCAGTTGCCAACAATACTTCTCTTGGGGTTAAGTATAGCTATGCTTTTAACTATAAAAATCTTTATATAGCTCCAGGCATATTTTATGATCACCACAATGTAACTCAAAATTCTCCAAACCACTATCTTGGGAATGACGGTAAATTCTACGATTCTGGAGACAGAAGTCGTAATTTTGTAAATAATTATGGTATCAAATTAAATATTGGCTATGACACGACCTATAGATTCTCTACTTTTGTTACTTTGGGATATGGTAATTCAAGATATTTAACTGGGCGCCATACGTTTATTGCAGGGACTGCTGATGAAAGAGCAGAAAGTAGTTATATAGTTGAAACTTACATAGCAGGACTTGGTGCCAAATACTCTTTATTCAAAAATATAGATGTTTTAGCATCTTACGAATTAGGAACGGCTTCTGCTGCTTCAGCTGATCCAAATCGTGAGCGTTATAAGAAAAGTTTTGATGATATTATAAAGGGAGATGCAGATATGTTTCCTCCCGAAATCAGAATTGCTAGAATTGGGATATCCTACAGATTTTAACTAAAATAACTAAGAAGAAAAATAAAAATATTACCAACTGAATTATAATTTCAACCAAGTAAAGATAAAAAACTATGAACTTTACAACAGCATTAAAATTGACACTGCCAGCATTAGCAATGGCTTCAGCTTCAGGCGCAACTACAAGAGGCAATACAGGAGCTGTACAATCATATAATGGATTAGTAGATTTGCAAAACACTGACTCATTAATGAAAGGCCCCGTTTATAGCCTATCCCCACTAAATAATGCATTATTTAGGACTGATGCCAGTAGGCACTTGATGACAGGAGATCCAGATATCGATGTTTGCATAAAATTTCCATTAGCCAAAGGTTGTACACTACAAAATACTCCAGCTCAACCTGAGATCACTGTTAAAGACACAACTAAGGCATCCACTACTCCAGCTCCTAAAGATCCGACCACTTCAAGTTCTCCAGGTCCGACTTCTTCAAGCTCTAAAGCTGTGACTACTTCAAGTTCTCAAGGTCCGACTTCTTCAAGCTCTAAAGCTGAGATCACTTCAAGTTCTCAAGGTCCCACTTCTTCAAGCTCTAAAGCTGAGATCACTTCAAGTTCTCAAGGTCCGACTACCTCAAGTTCTCAAGCTCCAGTCGATACTCCGACTCCGACTACTCAAGCTCAGACTTCGGCTGATACTACTAAAGCTACGACTTTTTCGAGTTTTGCAACTGATTATCTTACCACTTTTGCTACGATTTTTCCAAGTACTCCAACTACGAATTATTCAAACTATTCAAGTACTGAGTATATGGGTATTAAAACCACCACTCAACCTCAAGGCACAAATGCTAGTTCAACTCCAACCTTTTCAACTTCTGCATCACAAACTTTGAATACAAATACCTCTAGCGATATGATCGAAAATATAACTTCGATTAATGATACAGCTCTGATTAACAATATAAATCCGATTGCAGCAGCATCTTTAGCAGCAGATGAAAGGGCAAGTTCTAGTTCTATGAGCGCAGAAGAAATAGGTGCTATTGCGGGAGGTACTGTGGGAGGTACAGGGCTATTTGCAGTAGTAGCAGTAGTAGTAGGAAAATACTTAGCAAAAAATAAGTCGATTGGAATACAGATGTAATAACAGAAGACTGCTCATAATGATGCTAATTCCCGTGTATGAAACCCCTAAAAATCGCCAACTTTTGGTAATTTCGTCGTTATTTTAATTTTTTAAATTCACCTATATCAAGATACGCTAAAATTTAAAAAATTAAAATGCCTATAAATTCCTCAAAATTCAGTGATTTACAGGGGTCCTTTAATTAAAGCTGCTTAACCCAATCAACTAACATCAACTCCTTGCAACACGCTCTAGATCTAGGTCTAGAGCGTTTTTTTTGTTTTTTTCTTGGAGGTTTTTATAATTTTTTTAGTAAAAATTGATATTTTATAGCTATTTTAGGCTATTTTTTGGGATTTTTTTCTTTTCTTAAAATGATACATATGTGCCATAAATAGACTTCCAAACCTTGCTACATAAGGGTTTAGGATCTTATTACTCAGCTAACTTGCGATGATTGTATCAAAAAAATACATATGTTTCTTGA
>DDCV01000112.1 GCA_002335845.1 Rickettsiales bacterium UBA1997
AATTTGCCTATCTGTTTTGGATTGTAATAGGTCAATTTTAGCGGTTTGTTTTTCTAGGTAGTCAGCTATTTGTTTTTGTTCTGTAGCAAATGGAATTGGTATAAAAATATTACCTATATCTGAGGCGTTAATTGCTGGATAGCTAACCCCAGTTGATCTTGCCACAACGCTATCTATGAATAATTGACTCATAAATAAATAACCAAAGTGTTTATTAAAATGTTTACGATGAGGAGTGATAACCGCAAATCCAGTTGAGGCTATTAGGTTATGGTTTGCTTTTTCTACAAAAGTTATTGCTTTTAGGTATGTTCTTACGGTTGATATAATGGAATCACCACTCTTTACAATCCTTCTTGCTCTTGACGGAGAACTACCAAAAGTTAATTTAACTGTTTCTGTTATACCATTGATCAAAGAAACGCTACCTATATCAATATATTCAATTTCATAATTAGAAGTAGTTTGCTCTGACAGAGCTTGCCTATTAATACTAACTTCATATTTAAGTCTCTTAACCTTCCAACTTTCAGGAATTGCAGGAATCAGGTTGTTGCCTGTTTTTTTCATCAAAGCATCAGGATTTAAACCGCGAGTAACAGCTTTATTTATTAGGGCGCTGCGCTTTTCAACCAACAACTCCTTTTGCCTTCCCAGCTTCTGTAACAACAAATCAATTTTACTGGTTTTCCCATCCAAATAATCAGCTATTTCTTTTTGTTCATTTATTGGCGGCGTTGCTATGTGAGCATCATATAAATCCTCATTAGACATGTTTGCTTGAACCGTTCCCAAGCCATTTGCTTTTAAATATTCTCTTAATTTGATGCTTAATAAAGAATATTTAACATATTCAGATTTTATTGTTTTATCAAAGATGAGCTTCCCAACCCTTTGATTTAATAAGTAGATCTTATCTTTCTCCAATCCTTTTACTGTAGCTGGAACAGCTAAGAAATCCAGAGAAGGACTCATATCTGTCATGGCGATAACTATATCATTTTCTCTTAGAATATAGTTTTTATGCAAGATTTGGTAGATCTCGGGTAGATATTTTAGCTTATGATTTAAGTCAATATGTCCACCTTTCTTTATGTTACCCATGCGCAGACTTACAACATTTGAACAATCAACATAGTCTGAGCTTTTAAAGGCATTTCCTTGAAAAATTTTAAGCACATATTTATATTTCTTCAATTCCCAAACTTTAGGAATCTCATTCAAGCACTTAATTCCAGTCTCTTTATATTTATCATATCTCTTATATTTCATCTTCAGCCTCCTCATCAAAAATAAAGCCTTCTGGCGTAATTGCTTCTAAAAGCTCTAATTTTAGGCTTTCGCTAAAGTCATCTTCAAAAATTATGGCATCAATCAAACCAGCTAAAAGCTCTTTATTTATTTTATTTTCTGCCACCCAAACAACAATATTTTCCATTTCATTTTGAAACTTTCTCACGCAAAAATCTAAACCATTAACCTCAAGAAAAAATGCGCCAAGGGCAATGGAAGACCTTTTATTGCCGTCGTTAAAAGCATGAAATTTGATAAGGCTGTGAACTAAATGGGTGATTTTATCAACAAACTCGGGGTAGTATACATCATTTTGAATATTTTCTAAAACACTCTCCAAGCATCCTTGATTCTTAACGCCCGATAGGCCGCCAGATTCTCTAATCACAAGATCTTGAGTTTTAAGAGCATGTTTTATGTCAAAATAGATATATTTTCTTGTCATTTTATCTATCCTTTAGCCTTTTATAAACTTCCAGATCTTCTTTGATACGCTTCTTTAGATCTTCACTTTTATCACCTAAGAATTTTTCATAATCAGCTTCGGGAACTGCTTGAATATAATGCTCAAGCTTTTCATGTAAGGCGTCTCTAAAGTTTAAATCACGGCTAGCCATAACCGTTCTGGCTTTTATTATAAATGGCTTTAAAACTGACTGATTTGCAAATTTTTTAAATAATTCATCAGCCTCACTTATTGATAAAATGTGACCAATTTTTTTATATTCTTCATTTAACTTTTCAGCGAATCCTGTTTCAAACGAAGCAACAACATCAATAACTTCGCTGTAAAAAGTATCGCGGGTGTTGTCATTGCGAGATAAATTCAATATTTTCCTATATTCTGCCGCATCTTCAGCAAAAATTGCTTTGTAAATTAAGTTGGTATATTTGCTATATTTCCAATTATTATCCTCAACACATTCATTTAAGGCGGTTGTAAATTCTTTACGGTAGTTAACTTCTTGAAAAGCAGATGGTAAATAATCAACATCTCTTTGATTGATATATTTAGCATTTCCACCTGATTTTTTAGTTATTACAGAAATGGCAATATCTAAGATTTTGACTCTCATTTCTTTGGCTTTTTGGCTTTCTGTTAAAAGCATTGCCAAGTTTAGTACTGAGCGAAAATTGAAAATTCCAAGCTGCGGAACTTTGGCTAACAATTTTAAGTCGACGACATCAATGTCGCTAACAGAGAGAAAATCCTTGAATTTCTTGAGTTCAGCGCCCCTTAAAATTTCATAACCATTCTTTTTTAACTCTTCTTCGTTAGAACTTAAATATCGCTCTATTGTTCTTTCATCAATTTCAAATAAAGTGGCTACTTGGCTTTTTAAAAAGATGGGGTTTTCATTCCATAAAATACCATCAAAACCATATAATAATTTTAGTTCTTTTTCTATTTTTTGTATGGCAAAAGGGTTATTTAGGGTACTTTGCCTTGCAACTGATGATGATGTTAAATCTTTTAAATTTTTAGTCATTTTCGACCTCGCGCATAAGTTCTAATATTTCTCTTTGTAGTGCGTTTAGCTCACTTTCTATCTCTTCTAATTTTCTTGGTGGAGTATATTTGTAAAAATGTCTGGTAAAAGGTATTTCATAGCCTCTAACAGTTTTACTATGATCAATCCAAGCATCAGAAACATGAGGCAGAACTTCACGCTTAAAATATTCTTCAATATCTTCTTTTAATGGAACATTTTCATTGTCTCTTAAGGTTGGATCGGCTTTTGGATTGCCTTTACCATCTTTAACTATTTCAGCTTCTTCATCGCGCTGGCTCAATCCTTCTGTTAATATCTTTAATAATTTTGCATCTAGTTTTAGTGATTCTTTAGAGAAAATAGCTTTTATATCACTACTAAAAACCTCTTCATCCATCCAACTTTTATCAATATTAGCATTTAGAATATTGATAATTTGAGATTGTAGTTTTTTACCTTCTTCAATTTCTTTACTGCCATTATCTCCCTTTTTCTTTGAGATAGCCAAAGCTTTAAAAGCGTTAGTCTCTTGCAATAATGAGATTGTTTCTAAGTTAATATCAAAGCGAAGTCTTAAAGGTCTTTCAACTGTTATTCTTTCATAGCCAAAATCCTCATTATCAAAAATCTTGGTTAGGTCATTTTGCTCAAACTTACCATATGTAGCTGTTATTTCATCAATTTGCTTTTCGCTAATTTGATTTCTTTTACTACCCAAGCTTTTGCGCATCTTTTCAAAAAAATCAGCGGCGTTAATAAGCTGAACTTTTCCTTTGCGCTTTTGTTCTTTTCTATTGGTTAAAACCCAAATATATGTGGCAATTCCTGTGTTGTAAAAAAGATCGTTAGGCAAGGCAATAACTGATTCTAGCCAGTCATTTTCTATAATCCATTTTCTGATGTTAGATTCTCCACTTCCTGCACTTCCCGTGAATAACGGCGAGCCATTAAAAACAATCGCCATGCGACTTCCACCTTCTTCTTGCCCCTTGTCATTTTTTGTAACTGGTATCATTTTTGATAACATAGTTTGCAAGAACAGCAGTGAGCCATCATTTATGCGAGGCAATCCAGCACCAAAGCGCCCATTATAGCCTTGTAATTCATATTCTTTTTTTACTTCTTTTTCTTGCTTTTTCCACTCAACACCAAAAGGAGGGTTGCAAAGCATATAGTCAAACTTTTCATCTGTTAAACCATCATTCCTCAAAGTGTCCCCATAAATAATATGATTGACCTCTTGCCCCTTGATAATCATATCAGAAGTGCAAATTGCCGACGATTCAGGGTTTATTTCCTGACCAAATAGAACGGTTTTAATGCTGGTATTTAGATTGTTTAAAAAATGCTGAGACTCTGACAACATACCACCAGTTCCACAGGCTGGATCATAAATTTTATATATCTTGCTGTCATTGGTGAGTAATTTATTTTCATTTTCACCGTTGAAAATGATATTGACCATCAAATCAATGACTTCTCGCGGGGTGAAATGTTCACCAGCAGTTTCGTTGGATAGTTCAGCAAAGCGACGGATTAGCTCTTCAAAAGCGTATCCCATTTCTATATTACTTACATTGTTGGGATGCAAATCTATGTTGCTGAATTTTTGAGAAACTAAATATAGTAAATTGGCGCTTTCAAGTTTATCAATTTGCTTTTCAATCTCAAAATGACCCATTATATTTAGAACATTATCGCTGTAACCATCGATATATTTCTTGATATTATTCTTTATCTGACTTGGATCGTCCAAAAGTGATTTAAAGGTAAAGCGTGAGATATTATAAAAACTACCCTTAGAAATAGATTTTATGATAGGCTCTGGAACATCGCCGCTAAACTGAGATTTCTTCTCGTCATAGGCTTTGCTAAATTCAGCCTTGTTAGTCTCTATGATGCAATCTAGCCTTCTTAAAACAGTAAAAGGTAAAATTACCTTTCCATATTCTGATTGCCTAAAATCTCCTCTTAGTAAATCTGCAATACTCCAAATAAAGCTTGCAAGATCTTTGACATTATTGGTCACCTGTTACCTAAATTTTATTAATATTATGCACTTAATTTCTTCCCCTAAATTACTTCAGCAAATCTATCCTATACTTAATGTCATCATTCTCAAATCTGATTCCATTTTCTTCAAAGGCATCAATAATTTGTTAATTTGGAAGATGATTTTGTTTTTAATGGCGATGAAACATTGATGATTTACCCAATAAATACAATGGTGGGTGGTAGAAGACTCGAACTTCCGACCTCTACGATGTCAACGTAGCACTCTAACCAACTGAGCTAACCACCCCTTAGGCAAGTATCTTGAAGTAAGTATAAATTAAATTTATAATTATCTTTGATAAAAAAGTAACAGATATAATTAAAACTTAATTAAAGTGAAGTAAAATTTGCTACGAAAAAATGCCCTTATTATTCTATAAAATTCTTACCTATAAGTGCCAAATTAAAAACTTAAAAGAAATAAACAATATGTCTAAAAAAATTACAAATAAAATATCTGCAATCAATCCAAAAAATTTACCCAAAACAAAGCTGGATGACGTCCTCAATTTAAGAGCTCTATCCTATGCAGTTGGAACATTATGGGGATTGGTAATGCTAGTAGTTACAATATTATCTTTAAATACTGGCTATGGCGAAGAGTTTTTATTATCAATGACAAGTATTTATGTTGGCTATGATATATCAATTACAGGTAGTATAAACGGTTTTTTATACGGTTTTCTTGATGGCTTTGTTGGAACTTATCTTCTTGTTTATATTTATCGCTTCTTTGATAAATTCTCTAAATTCAGCATAAAATAAAGCTGGAATTGACAGGAACTGATAATTGGTATCATTTATCTTTTCCTGTCAAATTATGGAAATGGTATTAATCCCAGTGGTTTTTTTGAATGATATTGGCATATTATTAAACTTTCTGATTGCTAGAAAAGCAAAAGCTTCAGCCTCAATATAATCGCCATTAAGATTCAAATCTTCAGCCATCAATATTTCGCTATTCTCATTTTGACGCTTTAACTCCTCTATTATTGCATTATTTTTTCGACCACCTCCACAAACTATTATTTTGTGTGGGGTAAGGGGTAAAAATTTTTCAATATTTATCTTTAAAGATTTAGCTAAAATATAAGCTAATGTAGCCAGTGCATCTGGCAAATCTAGATTGTTAATTGCCTGACATGGCTTAACAAAATCATAGCGATCAAATGATTTTACAGGATTGAGATGAAAAATTTGATGCTGCAAAATTTCACTAGCCACTTTAAAATCGACCTTACCTTGACTGGCAATTTGGCCACCTTCATCAAAATCTAAGTTCTTATGCATTTTTACTAGATCATCTGATAAGGCATTGCCAAAACAAAAATCAAAAGCCTGTAAAGAATTTTCACCCAAACTAGTAAAATATGTTAAATTAGATATTCCGCCAATATTTAATATTAAAGTTGGCGCTGATTTATCTTTTGATAAGTAAAAATGATAGATTGGCGCCAATGGCGCACCCTGACCTCCCGCGGCAACATCGGGAGTGCGGAAATCAGAAATTACTTTGATATTTGTTTCTTGTTGTAAAAGATAAGAATTTCCTATTTGCCAAGTGATTTTTTCATCTGGTTTATGAAAAATTGTTTGGCCATGAAATCCAATAAAATCTACTTCGCTAGCATTTATATTATTTTTTTGCAAAAAATCATTAACACAATTAGCGTGAAGCATAGTTAATTCATTTTCTAATAGCTTAATTTCAAGAAGAGTTGGCCTATCTTTTAATATATATTTTAACCTTTTCTTAAATGGCGCTGAATATTGAAGAGAATGATTGCCGAGATATTCTGTGTTATCTTTGCCATCGCTTTTTATATATGATAAATCAATGCCATCGCAAGAAGTGCCACTCATTAGACCAATAGCTTTATATAGCTCCATTTAGGCTGTTAAATATATTTATAACACTAATTTTTCGATCTAAACTGAATCTATCAGTTTTACGAGATATATTTAGGATTTCATCGATTTGAGTAGCTACCTGATTCCAAGATATATTTTTAGCCAATTTAGAAAAAACTTCCGACTCATTGAAAAATAATTCTAAATCATAATTTGAAACATATTTAAGCAATCTACTAATAAAAAACTCAATTATTAGCGCAAAAATTGTAAAATTAAAATTTTTATCAGAAGCTATTTTTAATAATTCGTCATCAAGCTTATTGGTAATAAAGGAGCTTAGGAGTAGCTGATATATTTTGATCAAGCTATTGCCTTCACTCAATAATAGAGCTACTGAACCATCGCAAATTTCGTTAAGAAATTTAATTTGATTTTCATCTAACTTTGCATTATAGCCCTTAGTAGCAGAGATAAAATCTTTTAGACTTAAGGCCTCAGATTTTACAATATAGCAGCGCGAAAGAATTGTTGGCAAAATTTTGCCAATATTGTGACATATAAGAATTAAATAATTTCCCGACCTTGGCTCTTCAAGATTTTT
Organism: Rickettsiales bacterium UBA1997; assembly: GCA_002335845.1. Next base: position 7,297 of record DDCV01000112.1, read on the forward strand.
AAGCAGGGCGTTAGCAGCCGATTTATTAAGTTGGCACGCTGAATCAATAATAATAAATTTATCATTATTAGTTGCGGCTGATTTATTAACAAAATCAGAAATTTGACGAATTTTTTCAACGCCAATTTCTTTTTTATCATCTTTGCTAATGATTAGTAAATTGGGATGATTTATATTGTTTGATTCTAGAATTTGCGCTACAAACTCCAAGCTAAAGCTAGCTTTTCCAATACCTTCCTTGCCATCAATTAGAATTGCATGATGCAATTTTGAATCATTATATAATGACAATAATTGTGAATTTATTTTTTCAAAATTACAAAAAACCATATTTTATATTATTATTAACCAGCTCATAAATTAATAGACATTACAATAAAAAGATTTTGCTTTTTAAAGTTGCTTTAGAATGTCATAGTACTTTTATTGCTACCTTGGTATTCTAAAGCAACTTTAAAAAGGAAAAATATTGCAGTTAGGATGTCTATTAATTTATGAACTGGTTAATATAGATATTTATTCTAAATCTATACTCCATTTTTGACTCAAATATGATTCAATAGCATCTATTTCTTTTTGCTTAAGAGCGTTATCAAAAATTATTACCTCGCCAATTTTTCCAACCAACGGCCTGGCCCCATTTACATAACCAGCACCAATTGTCAAATCTCTAAAATCTTGATTAAAGTCACCAAGCGTTACAGCTGGACTAGCTGGTGCATAATCAACATCATTGAACCAAAGACCCAAATCTTGATTTTCAAAATCACGCACATAGGTCATTATATAATTTTTGTTAATAGCAACTGGACTATTAGAAAAATTATTATTACCACCGCTATCGCCAATTGGTGATCGATGCAGCATTCTTAGATGCTCATTTGCTTGATTTATCTCAATATGAATTCCTCCATTAAAAGATAAAATGCCATCTTGACTTGGCCCATTCTCATCCCTATAAAAAACCACAAAAATACTATAGCTTGCATCTAGTGGAACAGATTCATATAAAGCGTCTCCATTAAAATATAAAGCTGGCAAACCATTTATACCATCTTTTAGGTATGTTGGCTTATATTGATTATCAGGCTGGCTGAGGTTATATTGTTGTTTTTGCTGAGGGTTGATGTTATTCCAATGATCAACCGCGTCATTATCGGAATATTCATTATTAAAACCTTCTGTAGATGTAGCATCGTACCATAAAAATAAACCTTTCATATAATTGGCTGCAGAGCCTTTAGTAACACTTCTTGCACTTACAAGGTTTATTTTATTATAAAGTTGACCACCTTTAGTAACTCCAGCTACTAGCAAGCCTATGATCAATATTACTATGGAAAGCTCAATAAGAGAAAATGCTGATATTGATTTATAATATTTATTTTTTTTATGTATCATTGGCGTTATCTCTCAATTAAAGTAATTAACAATTTATTGTCCTCCACCCAATGAATAAACATAAAGAGCTAATTGCTTTATCACGGCATTTTCCAACCTATCACTCCAATATGGCATAACGCCGTAGCGCGAATAGTAAATAGTTTGATATAAATCTTCCTTATTTGAACCATATAACCAGATAGCATCTGTTAGATTTGGTGCGCCTAGCTCTTGATTACCTTTAGCATTTACGCCGTGACATGAAGCACAATTTTGAGCAAATATTTCGGCTCCATCTTTATTAGGATTAGATTTATTAGATAGAGATAATACATGATTGGCAACATTTCTGATTTGATCCTTGCTTAAAATTTTGTCGCGACCAAAAGACGGCATGTTGTTAAAGCGCGCCTTGTCGTGGCCGGATCTTATGCCGTAAAGCAATGTTATATAGATATCCTCAATTTTACCGCCCCAAAGCCAATCATCGTCATTTAAATTAGGGTAACCTTTGAAGCCTTGAGCTCCGGTGCCATGACAGCCTGCGCAATTTTCTTTAAAAGAAGCTCGACCACCAACCAAGGCAAACTCCAAAAGATCTTTGTCGTTTAGTATTTCTGCAAAAGATTTTTTATCAATTTGCTTTAAATATTTGGCGCGTAGGCGATCTATCTCAGCCTGTGAGGCTTTTAACTGGTTATCTTGAGTCCATTTTAGTTTACCAGTAGAATTGCCATCTTCAGTTGGCCAGGCTGGATAAAAAATCCAATATCCAAAAGACCATATTATACAGATAATCCATACTATTAGCCACCATCGTGGTGCAGGAACATTATATTCACTAACCCCATCCCAACTATGACCAGTCGTTGATGGCTTATTATCTTTATTTTGTTTTTTATCTTTGTTGCTCATTATTTTTTGTCATCATCCATTGGTATTTTTGAATATTTATCCATCTCTTTTTTGGAACCTTTTTTGAATACTATAAAAATAACATAACAAAAAAAACCAAAGAAAAACAGGGTGCCAATAATTGGTGAAATCTTTATCAAAAAATCTATCATTTTTAGCCAAAATTTATTTATCTCGTACTTCTTCTTTAGGATCTACTGGATCAAATGTTGCAAAATCAACAAAAGTACCAAGAGACTGTAAGTAAGCAACTAAAGCGTCCATCTCTGAAACTTTGTAAGGATTGCCATCAAAATCACGAACATTGACTTTTTCACCATATCTTTTAAGCAAAAACTCAGAATCTCGATCATTTGAAGCTTGAATTACAGCGTCTGAAGTAGCGTTATTGATCATGTAGAGACTATATGGCACGCCAATTTTTCGTAACACTTCCATGTCTAATGATACACTTTCAATATCAGCATTGCGATACATTAAGAACTCATATCCCGGCATTATTGATTCAGGAACAACACTTCTTGGGTTGATTAAATGTCTAACATGCCATTGATTAGAATATTTCCCACCTAAGCGCGCTAGATCAGGGCCTGTTCTTTTTGATCCCCACTGAAATGGGTAATCATACATACTTTCCGCTGCTAAAGAATAATGACCATATCTCTCAACTTCATCTCGAAGAACCCTAACTTGCTGAGAATGGCAACCATAGCACCCTTCCCTTTTATATATCTTAGAACCAATTAGTTCAAGCGGTGTATATGGGCGCATGCCTTTTACTTTTTCAATAGTTGTTTCAACGCGAAAAAGAGGAGCGATCTCAACAATTCCACCAATTGAAATCACTATAACAATTAAAATAAGCAGTAAAATAGAATTTTTCTCTATCTTATCATGATGTTTAAGCATTTTTTAACTTTGTTGTTTTATATAAATTATAAGCCATAACCGCTGCTCCAGTCAAAAAGAATATCCCGCCTAAAGCTCTCGTGACATAAAGTGGATGTAGCGACTTAACTACTTCAACAAATGAATATTGCAAAAAGCCCATATCATCATAAGATCTCCACATTAGACCTTGCATTATACCAGCAATCCACATTGAGGTGATGTAAAGCACAATGCCAATTGTAGCTAACCAGAAATGAGTTGAGACTAACTTATTTGAATATAGGTCTTTTTTATTCCATAAAACAGGCACCATATGATAAAGCGCTCCAAAGCTAATTAATGCCACCCAGCCAAGCGCTCCTGAATGAACATGACTAATTGTCCATTCGGTGTAATGTGATAAGGCGTTAACTTCTTTAATCGCCATCAATGGTCCCTCAAAAGTACTCATTCCATAAAAAGCAACAGCAGTTATTAAGAAGCGCATCACTGGATCAGTGCGCAACTTATCCCAAGCTCCTGACAAAGTCATAATGCCATTAATCATTCCACCCCAAGATGGCATCCATAGCATTATAGAAAAAGTCATCCCTAAGGTTTGTACCCAGTCTGGCAAAGAAGTGTAATGCAAATGGTGAGGGCCTGCCCAGATATAAATAAATATTAATGACCAAAAATGCAGGATTGATAGACGATATGAATAAACTGGTCGATTAGCACGCTTAGGAACAAAATAATACATAATACCAATAAAGCCAGCGGTTAGGAAGAATCCAACCGCGTTGTGACCATACCACCATTGAATCATGGCACTTTGAACACCGCCAAATATTGGATAACTCGCTGAGCCGTCCCATCTAAGTGGAATTGCCAAATTGTTAACAATATGAAGAATCGCCACAGTGACGATAAAAGCTAAATAAAACCAGTTAGCAACATAGATATGCGGCTCTTTTCTTCTTTTGAGAGTTAATACAAAAACTAAGAAATAGCACACCCAAACAATTGTTAATAATATATCGGCATACCATTCTGGCTCAGCATATTCTTTAGCTTGAGTAATGCCGTTGACATAACCAAAAGCAGCTAATGCAATAAATAGTTGATAGCCCCAAAAAATAAATTTTAGCAAATTATCACTACCCCATAATCTTGCTTGTGAAGTTCTTTGCACCACAAATAAACTGGTAGCAAAAAGCACATTGCCACCGAAAGCAAATATAACGGCCGATGTGTGTAGTGGTCGAAGGCGACCGAATGTTGTCCACTCTAGATTAAGATTTAAAACTGGAAAAGCCATTTGCAGAGCAATAAAAACTCCAGCAAGAAATCCAACTAGACCCCAAAAAACCGATGCAATAGTGAATAGTTTAATTATGTCATAATTATAATTAGGTACTTTATCAGAAACAGTCATCAGATATGAATATATTTTTAAGAAATTAACTTAAGCGCGAATAAAATTAACAGCGTAGCATTGATTAACATTATTGCCTTTGAAATCAACCAAAAATTAGCTTTTTTAATAAAAAAATAGCTGCCACAGCCAGTAACAAAAAGTGCTGGAAATGTTGCCAGGCCAAATAAAAACATACCTAGCATTGATAAGGCTGGGTTTTGCAAAGATAATATTAGAGCGATTGCTGCATAAATCATGCCACAAGGAATAAATCCCAAAATTACTCCCAATAAAAACCCCTTAAAGCCCGTCGGGCTTTTAAAAAGATTGCTAATGAGTGAATTAAATAATGGTAATTTAATCTTTTTTAAAAAATTTATTTTAAGTAATTTTGGAATAAATTTTTTTAAAGATATTTTTTGCTCGAAAAATTGATTCAAAAAAGCTAGAGCCGCAATGAGCATAAAAAAAGCCGCAATCTTTTTAAAAAAGACAAAGTCACTAATTTTTTCACTCAAAAACCCACTTACCAAGCCTAAGATGGAATATGTAAACACTCTGCCGCTGTGATATGGTAATAAAGCTAAATTTTTTAATTTCTCAAAATCTCCATAATCATTTATCGCAATATTTTGCATACGGTTTGTTACTTGTGTAACCACAAAAGGTCCACACATACCAATGCAATGCGAAAATCCGCCAAAAAAACCTAGGGAAATTAATGAAATAATAACAACTATTTCTACTTCAATCATAATGAGTTATATTATTACAATTCTTAATTAACCAATTTTAATAACTGTTACTTGCAAATTTTAGAGACTAGCCTAGTAATCATTGAATTATCAAATTTTATTATCCAGTCAATATAATCTTATAAGACAATCATGAAAACTTCATTTATCAGCAAAAAAGATATTTCTCAACTTAAACAATCTGCAACAGTTATTATATTAACTGAAGGCGAGACTAGAAAATCTAATCAAAAGTCTGTCAAGCTAGCTAAAGAGAACTTCTCTTTTGAGGGCAAAGATACACAGATAAATTTGGTTTTTGATGATAATAATCCAGTTATTGTTGCGGGAATTGGCTCAACTAAAGAAATTGATAATCTAGCTTTGCAAAAATGTGGTTCAAAAATTATCTCCTTTTTAAATGCCCAGAAAATTGCCGATGCAACAATTTGTTTTGACTCAAGCAACGAAGATCTTGATCTATGTAACATAGCTTTTGGCGCCAATTTACAAAGCTATCGCTTTAATAAATATTTCTCCGACAAAAAAGAAGGAAAAGATTTTTTTGTTAAATCACTAAATCTTGCCGTTTCTGATGTCAAAAAAGCCAAGGAAGAATTCAAGGAATTTGATATATTAGCGCAAAATATCTTTTTCACTAGAGATTTAGTTTCTGAGCCCGCTAATATACTAAACCCAGAAAGCTATGCTAAGATTTGCAAATCATTAAGCAAGGATGGTTTAAAAGTTGAAATTTTAGATGAAAAAAAGATGAAAAAATTAGGCATGAATTCACTTCTAGCAGTTGGTCAGGGTAGTGTCAAAGAATCAAAATTAGCTATATTAAAATGGAATGGAGGCAATAAATCTGATAAACCATTAGCGTTTGTTGGCAAAGGTGTAACTTTTGATACTGGAGGTATTTCAATTAAACCCTCAAACAATATGGAGGATATGAAAAGTGATATGGGCGGATCAGCTGTTGTAGTTGGCTTGATGCGTAATTTAGCTCAAAGAAAAGCCAAAATTAATGCCGTTGGAGTTATAGGTCTTGTAGAGAATATGCCGTCTGGCGATGCGCAACGACCAAGCGATGTTGTTACTTCAATGTCTGGACAGACTATTGAGGTTATTAATACTGATGCTGAAGGTCGAATGGTTTTAGCTGACGCCCTGCACTATACTAATACCAAATTTGATCCTGAATTAATTGTTGATTTAGCTACTCTAACTGGTGCAGTAGTAGTTTGTTTAGCAGATGTCTATGGTGGATTATTTTCTAATGATGATAAGCTAGCTAATAAACTAATACAAAGCGGAGAAAATACTGGCGAAAAATTATGGCGCTTGCCGGTTGGTAAAGAATATGACAAAATGATTGATTCAGATATCGCTGATATGAAAAATGTTGGCTCGGGGCGAGGCGCTGGCAGTACAACGGCTGCGCAATTTTTAAAAAGATTTATTGGTGATACAAAATGGGCTCATCTAGATATTGCAGGTGTTGCTTGGAAGGGCAAAGGTAATGCTATGGCAATCAAGGGTGCAAGCGGCTTTGGGGTTAATTTGCTTAACGATTTGGTTAAACAATATGAAGTAAAATAAATGAAAAAACTAATAGTCAAAGGCGGCAATAAGCTATATGGAACAATAAAGGTAGCAGGCGCTAAAAATGCCACCTTGCCCCTCATGATTGCATCAATTTTAAGCTCCAAAAGGCTTACCTTAACTAACGTTCCTCACGTTTCTGACATCTCAACAATGGCTAATTTGTTAGAAACTATAGGCGTTAATATTGGACTTGATGGCTCTAACGAAAATGACGGTCATCAAGGTCGCGCTGTATATTTCGAAACCAATAAAGATATACAAGATCCCGTAGCTCCTTACGAATTGGTTAGTAAAATGCGTGCTTCTATAGTAATTTTAGGACCTTTACTAGCACGCTTTCATAAAGCTAGAGTTTCACTTCCTGGTGGCTGCGCTATTGGCACAAGACCAGTTGATCTGCATCTCAAAGCTTTGGAGCAAATGGGAGCTAAAATAGAATTAAAAAATGGATATATTGAAGCTAAAGCTAAGAATGGCCTACGGGGCGCAGATATAAAATTTGAAAAAATATCAGTTGGAGCCACTCAAAACATCATGATGGCTGCAACTTTAGCCCGCGGCGTCACAACAATTAAAAATGCCGCTTGTGAACCAGAAATTACCGACTTAGCAAAGTGCTTAAAGGCTATGGGGGCTAATATTGAAGGAGAAGGTACGCCAGAAATTATAATTAAGGGTGTAGAAAAGCTTAATGGAGCAACTCACAAAATAATTGCCGATCGCATTGAAGCTGGAACATATATGGTGGCAGTTGGAATTGCTGGAGGCGAGATAAAGCTTACCAATATTGAATCTTGGACCATTGAAGGATTTAAAAATGAACTTGAGCAAAGTGGCATTAAGATAAATATCTTAAATGATAATGAAATTTTAATATCCAAGGAGGATGCAAAAATTAATCCGGTCAATATCTCTACCCAACCATTTCCAGGATTTCCAACTGATATGCAAGCGCAATTTATGGCCTTAATGACATTGGCCAATGGATCATCAAAAATTGAGGAAACAATATTTGAGAATCGCTTTATGCATGTCCTTGAATTAGTAAGAATGGGCGCCAATATTAAGCCAGATGGAAATACTGCAATAATTGAAGGTGTTAAAAATCTTAATGGCGCTGAAGTGATGGCAACAGATCTTAGAGCTTCTGTGTCATTAGTTTTAGCAGGATTAGTTGCAAATGGTAAAACAATAATTAATAGATTATACCACCTAGAAAGAGGCTATGAAAGAATAGCTGAAAAACTTGTGAGGTGTGGGGCTGATATTAAAATAGAGTATTAGTGTATTTTGTTAATAAAAAAATTAGGGTGAAGCT
>DDCV01000170.1:0-5445 GCA_002335845.1 Rickettsiales bacterium UBA1997
TTTCAAAATTGGGAAGCCTTGGCTTATTCATACCCTCAATTTATTGACAATATGATCTTAAAATTTTTGAATGCATCTACATTTGATGGCTATAACCCATATCGTGTAACAAAAGATGGGTTTGATTGGGAGACAATTGAACCTGATAATCCCTGGTCTTATATTGGTTATTGGGGTGATCATCAAATTATCTATTTACTTAAGTTTCTAGAGTTTGCTGAGGATTACTATCCAGAAAAAATTGAGCAATATTTCGTAAAAAATATATTTGTATATGCAAATGTTCCATACGAAATAAAGCCATACGATGAAATGGTTGTAGACCCAAAAAATACAATTATTTTTAATCATGAAAAAGAAAACAACATCATTAGCGCAAGGTCAAGCATTGGATCTGATGGTGCATTGTTGCTAGATTCTAATAAAGATATTGTAAGAGTAAATTTTATTGAAAAAATACTCGCAACTGTTCTAGCTAAGATTTCTAATTTTATTCCTGGTGCTGGAATATGGATGAATACGCAGAGACCAGAATGGAATGATGCAAACAATGCTCTTGTCGGAAATGGCGTATCAATGGTAACCCTATATTACCTAAGAAGATTTTTACAATTTTTTAATAATTTACTGAAAAAATCAAATCTTGAGAAGATTCATATTTCTGAAGAACTTAATAAGATTTTTCAAACTATTAATAACATATTTGTCTTGAATCAGTCTATTTTAGCTAACCAAGACATAAATGATGTTGATAGAAAGTTGATAATGGACTCTCTAGGAGAGGCAGCTAGCAGCTATAGGTCAAAAGTTTATAAATATAATTTTTCTGGAAATAAAGAGCCTGTTTCTATTAATGATATTAAAGATTTTATCGACCTTGCAACTAAGTTCCTAGAACACACCATCGATGTCAATAAAAGAGAAGATGGTCTATATCATGCCTACAACTTAATTAATATTGAATCAGACAAGGTTTCTGTTTCATACCTTTCTGAAATGCTTGAAGGCCAAGTTGGAATTCTAAGCTCAAAGTATCTATCAACCAATGAGAGCTTGGACGTTCTTAATTCATTGAAAAAAAGCGCATTATTTAGAGAAAATCAATATAGTTATTTACTTTATCCAAATAAAGAACTTCCAGGATTTCTAAAGAAAAATGTTATATCTAAAAATCTTGTAAAAGGCTCTAAGCTTTTAGAGGTTTTAATTAAAGACGGCAACACTCAACTTATAAAAGAAGATTGCAATGGAGTCTTTCATTTTAATGGCAATTTTAATAATTCCAACTCTCTGAAAGATGAGTTTGCTAATTTGCCTAGCAAGTACTCAGAGCTAGTGAAAGAAGAAGAGCAGTTAATATTAGATATTTTTGAGCAAGTTTTTGACCATAAATCTTTTACCGGTAGATCTGGAACTTTTTATGGTTATGAAGGTCTTGGCTCTATTTATTGGCACATGGTATCTAAATTATTGCTAGCTGTATTTGAGGTAACAAGGGATTCAATAAAAGATGGAAGTACAAAAGATACGGTTGGAAGTTTATTTGATCATTATTTTGAAATAAATGAAGGTATTGGTGTAAACAAGTCTCCTAGCCTTTATGGTGCTTTTCCTACAGACCCATACTCCCATACTCCATTCGGAAAGGGTGTTCAGCAACCTGGCATGACTGGTCAAGTTAAAGAAGATATCCTTAGTAGATTTGGAGAGATGGGTGTTCTTATCAAGAATGGAAAAATTAAATTCCATCCCACAATAATGAAAAAAGAAGAGTTCTTAAAAGAGCCTAGAACATTTAAATATATTGATCTTGATAGAAATATTATCTCCTTGGAACTTGATAGCGGCATGCTTGGTCTAACTATCTGTCAGGTGCCTGTTATTTATCACGAAAGCAACAAAGAGTTGATAGAAGTTTTGTTTGCTGATGGTTCATCTAAGGAAATAGAAGGAGATGAGATTGATGAATCTTTGAGTCAAAGCATTTTCAATCGTGATAAAAAAATAGAAAAGTTGAAGGTATATGTTAAAACAAATAATGGATAATTAGTTCTGAAAATTTTTACAATAAGAAAAACGTTAATCATCACGGCACTTTTAATCCTGTTTACAAGTTTGGTTAATTTAAGTGGTAATAATAAAAATATGAATAAATCTGCAAAAGAATTTCTTGGCAATTCAAACTATCAGGCTATCTCATATGGAGGCTTTCGAGGCCAAACAAGACAAGATGAGCCTTCAATAGCTCAAATTAAAGAGGACTTGATGCTCATGAGTGCTCAAGGATTTAAAGTAATAAGAACATATGATGTCCATCATGAATTTGCAGAAAATACTCTTGAGTCAATAAAGCAGTTAAAAATGGATGATGATAGTTTTGAGATGTATGTAATGCTTGGGGCATGGATTGACTGCGAGAATTCATTCACAGATTCACCAAATCACAATCAAGAAGATTTAGAGGGCAATACAAAAGAAATTCAAGAGGTCGTTAGGCTTGCAAAAAAATATCCTGAAATAGTTAAAATTATAGCTGTAGGAAATGAATCAATGGTTCATTGGGCAACTAGCTATTTTGTCGCACCTAATATTATTTTAAATTGGGTTAACTATTTGCAGGATCTAAAGTTGTCTGGAGATTTACCAAAGAGCCTTTGGATTACAAGCTCAGATAATTTTGCATCATGGGGCGGGGGAGGTTCAGAGTATCATAATGAAGATTTAGAAAGTCTTATGAAAGCTGTTGATTATATTTCAGTTCATACATATCCATTTCATGATACCCACTACAACCCAGTCTTTTGGAAACTAGAGGATGTAAATTTATTTGATAACAAGTTAGATGCTATAGATCATGCAATGAAGAAAGCTGTTGATTATCAGTACGCGCAATTTCTAAGTGTTAAAAATTATATGCAAAGCATTGGTATTCAGAAAGATATACATATTGGTGAGACTGGATGGGCATCAATTGCTACTGATTTATATGGGGATGAGGGCACGCACGCAGCCGATGAATACAAACAGTCAATCTATTTTGATTTGACAACTAAATTATGCAATTCTTTAAAAATATCATGTTTTTATTTTTCAGCATTTGATGAACCCTGGAAGGATTCATCAAATCAATCTGGATCAGAAAATCATTTTGGATTATTTACGGTTGAAGGCAAAGCTAAATATGCTTTATGGTCAAGTGTTGATAGTGGTCTTTTTAAAGGCCTGGGTCGTAACGGTATAGATGTTCAAAAAACATACGATGGCAATAAGGAAGATTTAATTAAAATGGTTCAGCCTCCTTTAAGCTATATTTCGGAGCAATAATTATTATGAAAAAACTTACTTTAAAAATCTCAGCATTTGTTTTATTTGTATCCATTTCCTCATTTGCTAATGATGTTCAAGTTTCGCAAAAGAAACTGACACTAAATGGAGATATATTTTATATCAAAGGGGTATGCTATCACCCTGTTCCTCTAGGCTCAAAACATAGAAGCTTCGACACAATTGACCAAGACCTTGCTTTAATGAAAGAAGCGGGCATTAATACTTTGAGGGTATATAAACCTATAGATGATATTAAAATTTTAGATAAAATTGCTTCATATGGCATAAAAGTAATCATTAGCTTTGGTTATAACCAGAATGGCTTCTTTGATATTTTATCTGGAACTTATATAGACTATGTAAAAAAATATAAAGACCATGATGCAATTTTATTATGGGAGCTCGGAAATGAATATAACTATCATCCTGAATGGTTTGGTGGAGATATAGCAAACTGGTATAACGCTCTCAACAATGCATCAATAAAAATCCATACCATAGACAAGAATCATCCTGTATCGACTGCTCACGGTGATTTGCCTGATGAGCAAGCTAGAAGCCTGGTTAGTGATATAGATATGTGGGGTGTTAATGTTTACAGATGGGACCAGCCAGTTTCTATTTTAGAAGAGTGGTCAGATGTAAGCGATAAACCTATATATTTTGCTGAGCTTGGTAGCGATAGCTACATGACAATTACCAGAGATATATATGAAGAAGGTGTAAGCGAATCAGCTCAAGCAGACGCTAATATGATAATGCTAAATGCAGTTATAGATAATATTGAACTAAGTGCAGGTATTGTTATTTTTCAATTTGCTGATGGTCTTTGGAAGGCTGGAAATCCATCTAAGCAAGATGTAGGTGGCTGGGCTCCTAATAGCAGCGGAGTTCCTTATGATGGGACTGCTAACGAAGAATTTTTTGGACTAGTTGATATTGATAGAGGTAAGAAAAAATCTTATGAAGTTGTTAAAGATATATTTAATAAGCCAATTATAAACAGATGAGATTATGCTCAAATATAGATCTATAAAAAATATATAATATAAGCATGAATACTCAAGAAGCTGCCCATATAAAAAAGGTACCACTTTCTCATAAAATTGCCTTTGGCGTTGGAATGCTGGGAAATCAAATGTTTCCAGCTGCGCTAGGTATCTTCATGGTTGTATTAATACAAAACTTAGGCTTTAACCCATTGTTATACGGTGTTATTGCTTTTGTACCAAGACTTGTTGACGCAATAACAGATCCTTTGATGGGATTTATATCAGATAATACAAAATCAAAATGGGGGAAGAGAAGGCAGTATGTTTTCATCGGAGCCATTTTGACTGGCCTTTCATTTATAGCTATGTGGCAGCTATATTCACAAAACGGAATAGTATTTAACTTTTGGTATTTTTTAGTTTTATCATTAGCTTTTTATCTAGGCATTACAATTTTTAGCATCCCTTTTGTAGCAATGGGTTACGAGATGAGCAGTGATTTCCATGAAAGAACTAGAATTATGGCTATTTCTCAATTTATAGGTCAGTTTGCATGGGTTGTGGCCCCATGGATTTGGGTGATTATCTACAATCCAGATTTATTTGAAAGTCCTGAAAGTGCAACAAGACAATTGGCTGTAATTATTGGCATAGCCTGTACAATCTTTGCCCTTACTCCAGCCTTATTTATAAATTCAAAATCAACTCTTGATGATAATAACTTAATACCTCTTACAACTGAGAATATAGGCAAGAGCTTCAAAAATATATTTGTTATTTTTGGCGATGCTTTTAAAAATATCCCATTCAGAAAGCTATGCATTGCAACATTTTTAATATTTAATTCTTTTCAAACTATCGCTGCTTTTTCTTTTTTTATTATTGTTTACTATTTATTTAATGGGGATGCTGGTGCAGCTGGTGTTTGGCCAACACTGCACGGCTCAGTTGGCGCTATATGCACTAGTTTTATAGTAATACCAATACTATCTTCAATGGCTCAAAGGATAGGTAAGAAAGACACTTTTCTTATATCTCAAGCAGTTTCTGTTATTGGTTATATCTTATTCTGGTTTTTATTTATTCCTGGAAAGCCATATATGTTCTTATTTGCCTTACCATTCTT
>DDCV01000170.1:5452-5828 GCA_002335845.1 Rickettsiales bacterium UBA1997
AAAGAAGGCTCTTTTGGTGCTATATATTGGTGGATGGTTAAATTAGGAACAGCTATTGCCGGCCTCTTTTCTGGATTAATATTATATTTCGTAGGTTTTGAAGCGGGAATTGGAACTCAACCAGCTGGAACTATGGATGGTCTTCGTTTCTTTTACTCAGCAATACCAATTGCTGGAACCTTGGCAGCAATTTATGTAATGAAAGATTACGATATAGATGAGGAAAGAGCTAAAAAGATAAAACAAGAGCTTAGAATTAGGAATTCAAAATAAGAATGTCATATAGAAGTGAAAAATTTTTATCATTACTAGGAAAAAACCTAGATGATCTCAATGAAAATGAATTAAAAGAAATTTCAAGAAATATTCTTGATGA
>DDCV01000170.1:5863-8623 GCA_002335845.1 Rickettsiales bacterium UBA1997
CATTTTCTTCTTTAGAAGAGCATGGAAGAATTGCTAAGTTTGCAAAAGGCTTGGGTTTTAAGACACTAGTTGGGGCTTGGTTAAGTAGTGATCTTAATAAAAATGAAGAAGAGCTTTCAGGTTTAGTTGATCTTTCTAATGCAGGGTTTGTTGATGTTGCAGCAGTTGGGAACGAAGTCATTTATAGAAAAGAATTAGAGGAAGAGCAGCTTATAGACTACATAGAAAACGTAAAGAATAAAGTGGATGTTCCTGTTGGGTATGTTGATGCATATTATGAATTTAGAGATAGACCAAATATAACTGAAGCATGTGATATCATCCTCGCAAATTGCTACCCATTCTGGGAGGGATGTTCTGCTGAATATGCCCTGATATATATGAAAGATATGTTCCAAGAAGCATCAAAGGCAGCTAAAGGCAAAAAAGTCATAATTACAGAGACAGGATGGCCGAGCGAAGGCAGCAGCCTTGGTGGAGCAAACCCATCATATTTAAATTATTTAAAATATTTTATCAACTCCCAGCTGTGGTCAAAAAATGAAGATATAGAAATGTTTTACTTTTCATCTTTTGATGAATCATGGAAGGTTGATGCTGAAGGAGATGTTGGTGCTTTTTGGGGCCTATGGGATAGGCTGGAAAAACTTAAATTCTAGTTACAAAACTTATTTTATATTTATTTTCATTTAAAATATTTTGTGTATAATTCACATCTATTATGGCAGATAAAAAACAAGTAAAAGTATATTTAATCCCAGAAGGTGAAACGCGTGATCATCACACATATCACTATACTGCTATTAAAACTAGAAAATTCACTCTTGAAAATAAAAAGATGAGAATGAAGAAATTCAATCCAGCTAAAAGAGTACATGAATGGTTTGTAGAGGCTAAACTTCCGCCACATAATTAAGATTCGGACAATCTAATCTCAGTTGAAGAGATATCATCTCTAAAGCTTCCTTCATTAAATCCAGTACACCTTGATCTAATATCCTCAGGAATATTTATGTCTTCTAAAGATATAAATTTATCCTTAACCTTTCTTCCAAATACAAGAAAATGAATATTATGATCATTGAATCGTTCAACATGCTCTTTCATATCTTTATTACTTAGATAAAATTTTTCATCAAATACCCTTAATAGAGTATCTGCCCCAATAACAAATACGCTGTTAGGAAACATTTCTGCCTTTTCACTAAACCTACCTGCAGATGTCATGACCCAGCTATCATTTTCATCAAACTGATCTAGAGTTCTTTTAATTTCCTGGAAGGTGAGGGGTGGCTTGTCTGCATTCTTTGCACATATTTCAAAGGTAGTTTGCATACCTGTTTTCTTTTCTGCAAGATCTCTCATTCTTATGTGGCCTTCATGCAAGGGGTTGAATGAGCCTGGAAAAATTAGTTCAGGTTTTGACTTGGAGCTAGATACGTAATTAACTTCATTGTTAAGAAGTTTTACCCAGGATTTTTCAGCTATTGTTTTATTTATAACCACATCTTCACTATGACTAGGTTTATTGACCTTTATGCCACATGCCTCACCTAAAAGATGCATGACATAATTTGCAATTAGCTCCTCTTCTTCTTTCCTTGATCTTGTATTCTTATCAAGAATGCAAGCAACAGATTTGGTGTATGAGGAGGTTTGAAGAACTATATAAAATTTATGATCACCAATTTTCGTATAAGTTGTAGCTAAACTAGCAGTAATTGAAATTCCTATAAGATATTTTGATTTTGTTTTACTTGCAATATCGGAGCAAGATTTATAAGCGTTAGCAGCCATACTTAAACAAGTTTGCATTGAGCAATAATGATCAGGCTTTTTATTTAGATAAGCATCCATAGATTCTTTTGCATACGGTATGTATGACTCTAATATTGTATTAGATGCTCCTGGAACCTGAAGAAGAGATGATATAGCTTCAGTCCCACCACCACTCGATACAATTGTTACCTTAAATGGACTTTGATGTATTTTTTTTATTAACTCTTGCATAGGTAATAGGGTATTTGTTGCATTTTAACCTAATAAACAATATTTATTGTTAGAATAATTTATATGAATAAATCCTTAAACTTATTTTATATATTGATGTTGGTTTTTTCATCAAACCTTTATGCCCATGAGGTCAAACAAACTACATTTGCTTTCTGGGACAAACCAGATGTAAATTTATTTTATAAACTACCAAAAAACATTAACTCAAATACCAAGGTCCTTTTTATAATTCATGGTCAAAGCAGGAATGCAGATAGTTATATAGATCACTGGGTTAGCTTGGCTGAAGAGGAAAATGTAATTCTTGTTGCGCCACATTTTAAGAGATCAGATTATAGGTATTTCTTTCTTCTAGAGACCGCAAATTCTAATGGTGTTATTAATAAAAATGAGAGCGGTTATTTAACAAACTCAATTGATACATTTTTTAGCTTTTTTAAAAATAAATATAAATTAGATGCTAATAAATACTCAATGTTTGGGCATTCAGCTGGAGGTCAATTCTCTCACAGGTATTTAATGTTAAGCAATAATCCTAAAATTGATAAAGCGGTGTTTGCCAATCCTGGCTGGTACACTTTTCTTGCCGGAGCTAGATACCCATATGGCATTAAAGATATTCCAGTCACCATTTCTGATGAAGGTATTAAGAATTTCTTAAGTATGAGGAATACTCTTATGCTTGGAAGCAAAGATACTGGTTCAACAAGCTTAAACACTTCTCCTGGAGCCATGAAGCAAGGTGTG
>DDCV01000027.1 GCA_002335845.1 Rickettsiales bacterium UBA1997
CATCAAATTAGATCTTATGTTTTGCATCCTTATCAAATGGTAAAAGACCTTCGAACTGGCTATGAGACATCAAATACACAAGCGGTTTTTGATGGTAAAATTACTGACTTCATCAAGACCACCCTTACTAAGCCCAAAAATAACTAATTATGCGTTGCCCATTTTGTACAAATTTAGATACTCAAGTTAAAGATAGTCGCATTTCTGATGATAGCGAATCTATTAAAAGAAGGCGCTATTGTATGGAATGCGATTCAAGATTTACCACCTTCGAAAGAGTGCAGCTGCGTGAAATATTTGTTATAAAAAAAAGTGGTGAAAAAAAAATTTTTGACCCAGAAAAATTAAAAAGATCAATAGAAACATCTGTGCGCAAAAGGCCGGTTTCAGAAGTTCAGGTTGAGAAATTGGTTAATAATATTTCAAGACAATTGGAGTCCGTTAATGAAACTGAAATTCCTTCAGCAAAGATTGGCGAAATGGCTATGACAGCTCTAGAAAAGCTGGATAAGGTAGCCTTTATACGCTTTGCTTCAGTTTATAAAAATTTTGAGGATATTAGCGATTTTCAAAAATTTGTAAAAACAATAGCTAAGTAATAATTATGAAAAAACTAGACATTGATAATAGATCATCTTTAAATTTTTATCTAGAAAATGATCTGCAAGAAATATTATCGGACAACCCCATAAGTCGCTTTGATGAGTCTAAAAAAGCTAAGGAGCTGGCACAAAAAAAAACCGCTAATAGCAAAATCAACAATAAAATCGATGATAAAGTTCATGGCAACAAAGCTATAGAACCTAGAAAGACTCAAGATGTTCTTTTATCAAGAAATTCCACTAATAGTAATTCACAAAAAAAAGATAGCTTTATTAACCCCATTTTTTCAACATCTGCAGCCGTATCTAGCTTGGCTAAAAGATTTAATGATAATACAAATTCCGTGTCTAATATTCCTGCTTTTCAACCAATAAATGATATAATTAAACAAGCGCAAGCATTGGCTGCAAAAGCTCAAACATCATTGGATCTTAAAAAAGCTGTTGAAGAATTTGAGGGCTGCAATTTAAAAAAGATGGCAACCAACACTGTGTTTTGCGATGGCAACCCACAATCAGAAATTATGATTCTTGGTGAAGCACCTGGAAATCATGAAGATTTGCAGGGAATACCATTTTGTGGCGACTCGGGAAAGGTATTGGATGCTATGTTTCAAGCAATAAATATGAAGCGAGATTGTGATTATTATATTTCCAATGTAATTTTTTGGCGACCTCCAGGAAATCGTAGACCAACAGATGAAGAGTTGGCAATATGCAGGCCTTTTGTTGAGCGTCATATTCAGCTTATTAACCCTAAAGTTATAATTTTAGTCGGTGCCACAGCAATGAATGCTATTTTAAATAAATCTGAGCCAATTAGTAAAATTCGTGGTCAATTTTTAGATTTTAAGCCAGATTTTTTAGACAAAACAACAAAAACCTTTGTTATTTTTCATCCATCATATCTTATGCGACAGCCAGCAAAAAAGAAGATTGCCTGGCAAGATATGCTATCTTTAGAAAAATTTATTAAAACAAAAATAAGCGATGAATAAAAATATGCTACCAGCCGGATTTTATGATCTCATTTTTGATGAAGCAAAAAAAAGTTATGAGGATTCAAACGCAGCAATCTCTTTGCTAATAAGCGAGAAATATTTCTTAATTAAGCCGCCATTGATTGAATTTGATAGTGACTATCAAACTGCTAGTGAATCGGATTATTTTGTCACAACCGATGGCGTCTCTGGTAAAAAAATTGCTCTTAGATCTGACATAACTCTGCAAATTCGTCGAATTTTAGCAACTAGACTTAAAAATCAAGAATTGCCGCTGAAATTATGCTATGTTGGTGATGTTATTAAGGCAAAAAGCGAAGATCTATATGCAGATCGCCAACAAACGCAAATAGGTTTTGAAATTATTGGTATCCAAGATGATGGCGCAGATTTTTTGATAATCAAAGATCTGATTGATATTCTGCAAAAAATTAAGGTCAAAAATTTTATCTTTAATGTCACTCTACCTAATTTTTTGGATGTTTTTTTAACGGAAATAAAAATCGAAGAGCAAAAATCCCTAAAAACAGCAATTTTACAAAAGAATCTTAGCAAAATTGCCAAAATATGTCCAAATTACAGTGATATTTTGCAAAAAATTGTGAGATTTAATGATGATTTGCCAAAAATTATTGCAGAGATTAAGCAAAAAATAATCTCAAAAGAAATGAATGTGGAGTTAAGTAGGGTACAAAATATTTATGAATTTTTTCAAAAAAATTATCCTAATTTAGAGATAAATTTTGATCTTTTTGGCGATAAAAGTAGTGAATATCATTGCGATATTTATTTTGAAATATTGGTGCCAAATTTTTCTTATGCCATTGCTAAAGGCGGCCGCTATAAAATACCCAATGATGACAAGGATTTTATAGCTGTTGGCGCTACAATTTATATGAATAATTTGCGTAAATTATAAAAATCCACTAGCGTTTCACGCCCGCCTCCAGTCTAGCTGATGCACGACCAATGCCTTGTGCTGCAATTATTTGCGGATTGGGGATCGGCACTTCTGGGAATTCTATTTTTTCTCCTGCGTTTCCATTACCACCATTGTTGCCGCCGTTTCCACCGTCGCGAGGTCTTCCCTCGTTATCAATAGGTGGGGGTGGTGCCAAATCAAGCTGCGCTTTAAGCATTAGTTGATCAACCTCATCTCGCGAAGGAGTTATGGTCTCATTTTGAAGAATCGCATTTACTTTATCCGATCTCCCTGTGGCCATGGGTTTTCCAAGAGATCTTGATAACGCCCTGAAAGATTTTTGAAAAAAATTTTCCTCATCCTTATCTTGTCTCCTTTTATTGGCAAACTCTTGGCATAATTGAGATTCATTGTTCAGATAGTTTTTAATTTTATTGATTTTTCCCAAATGAATCTGGTTCAAATCATTTGGGTTTTTCGATTTTTCATTAGAATTTGATTTTGACTTGTTTGACTTGATTGATTCAATTAACTTTTCTGCTTTTTGGGCTAATAGCTTTGCATTACTTGCTCTATTTTCTAAGTCAGATATTTTTAGTTGTGATAATTCATCTAGGGAACCTTTATCATGAGAAATTTGACTATTTTTTGTACTATCTGTATCTGGGGCTGTAGCTGATTTGACTAAATGTTGGCTATGATCTCTGTCAAGAGAGTTAAAAATATTTTGACAGGATTCTACTTCATCAATAACAGATTCTAATTTGGTTTTTATTTGCGCAAAAATTATATTTTGTTTAAGAATTTGATTAGCATTTACGGAAGTAGTTCCAGGTTTCATAATATGACAATATTTCATTAATATAATGATAATACTGTATCATAAAAAAACAATTATGTCAAAATAATTATTTTATTTATTTTATACTTGTAAAAAAATATTAATAACTGCGTTACATCAAATTCCGCCTATGTGAAAGTATAGATGGGATTTGATTAAATGAAGTATTAAAGATGAACTTTGGTATAATGTAGCTTGTTATCTTGAGATGATTTTTATAGCCATTTTTTTCTCTTAAAAATAACTATTGTTAGCAATGAAGAAAGCGCCATTAAGCCAACAGCAATGGGATAGCCATAGGCAAAATTAAGTTCAGGCATAAATTTAAAATTCATACCATAGGCGCTAGCGATTAGGGTAGGTGGCATGAAGGTTAGTGAGGCTACGGTAAAGACTTTTATGGCCTTATTTTGCTCAAGATTAATCAAGCCTAAAAAGCTATTTTGTAGATATTCTAGGCGAGTAAAGTTAAAATTAGTATTCTCAATTAGTGAATTAATATCTTTTATCATGGTTTTGAGGCGGTGATAATTTTCTGTCATAAGATCTTCATTGCGATGTAGGGATGTTATAACGCGCTGCTTGTCAAAGAGACCTTCACGAATAGACATAGTTAGTTGCTGACATTTGCTAATTTTGTGGATTATTTCCTTATCAAGATTTTGGCTGTAGCTGATATTTTTATTAATATCGGAGATATATTTTGAAACTGATTCAATTAAATCAGCATCAAAATCAATTCTTGATTCAAGAATGCTGATAAATAGGCGTGATGGATTATTGAATATTGCTGGAAATTGCTTTACTTTTTTAACCGTTTCAAACATAACGCGACTTTCAGAATAGCGCAAAGTGAATAATCTTTTTTCAGTGACGATAAAGGAAAAATCATGCTCTTCAATTTTGCCAGTGCGCGGTATTATATTTAAAAAAGTGGAGTTAATTTTGATAATTCCAGAATCCTCAAGATATCTGGAAGATATTTCAATTTCCTCTTGTTGTTGACGGGTAGGAAATTTGATGTTAAAGAAGTCCTCAACCTCGGCTATTTCCTGCGCAGTTGGCTCTTGTAAATCAATCCATAATGCATTTTTAGCATCTTTAACCTCTGCAAGACTCGAGGCCTTTTGTTGTAAATATTGTGGTAGATGAAATGTTCTTATCATGTTTTTCTCCTTTTTTAAAAAGTAGTGCCAAAGCTAAATCTAAAACTTTCAGTTCGATCGTAATATTCCTTTTTCGCTATGCGTGAAAAGTCAAGCCTTATTGGCCCCATTGGTGATGACCATGCGATGCTTAAGCCATAAGATGAACGGATTGAGCCGCTATCTATAACATCACTATTGCGACTATTAATTTTATCAACACCTCTTACAGTTCCGTTATCAGAAAATAAAATGCCATTGATGCCAAACTCTTTGGGCAAGCCTAGCGGAAATCTAAGCTCCGCAGTGCCGACATAATATATTTTACCGCCAATGACATCGCCATCTCGAAATGTATTGCCAATTTTAGCTCTTGGACCAAGACCAGCAAATTCAAAGCCACGAAAATCATTACCTCCTAAGAAAAAACCATAATTCCCCCTGACATCTTGACCAATTCCATCGATAGCGCCGCCGCGAGTTGATAATTTTAAAATAAAATCATCATTAACTATTGGCTGATAATAGGCTGCAGATCCCTCATATTTTATAGTTTTAATATCACCACCAATACCTGAATATTCTTGGCTTAGAGATAGGTAATAGCCTGATTTGGTGTCAATCGATCGATCTCTTTTATCGTAAAGAAAATTTTGCCTTATTTTTGATATTACAAAATTACCTTCAAGATTTTGAATGCTAATCGAGGCATCATCGTTTATATTACTAATTTCTTCGTCACGAAACGAATAGCTTAGATTGTGGCGTAAATATTCAGAAATATCATAGCCCGCCCTAACGGTAAAGCCTTTAGCATTTTGATCATAAGCCAAGCTATTACGACTATCTAGCTGATAGTTAAACACATCAAAACCAGCATCAAGAGGTAAATCAAGAAAATATGGCTTAGTATAGCTAACTTCGGAAGAAAGACGAGCAAATGATCTTTGTATGTTAAAAGATAAATTGCGACCTGTGCCAAATAAGTTTCTTTCTGTAATACCAATATTAGTGGTTAGGCGATCAACCGTTGAATAACCGAGTCCTAAATTCATTTCGCCTGTCTTGCGTTCTTGCACCTCAATAACAAGATCTATTTGATTAGAGTTTGGTATTTTTTTTGTATCAAATTCTACCTTTTCAAAAAAACCAAGATTTTGCAAGAGCTGTTTGGAGCGATTAATCCTATTGATATTATAAGGATCACCTTCTTTGATTCGCAATTCACGTAAAATAACCTTTGTCAAAGTGCGACTATTGCCAGTGGTTATGATGTTTCTTATATATACATTAGGAGTTTCTTGAATAATAAGATCAATATCAATTATTTTCTCATCCTTGTTTCTTTTTAGCCTTGGTTCAATATTTGCAAAGGCATAGGAATTCTGATTTAAAACATCAACCATATTATTGATTGTTTTTTCAACCTTATTAAAATTATAGACCCCACCTTTTTTGATAATGATTTCTTGTTTTAAAAGGTCGTTTTTTTTGAAATTTTTTATCTCATTAATGATATTGACGGTGCCAAAGTTATATTTAATACCCTCATTGACTAAAAAATTTATATCAAACTTGTCTTTTTGTTGATTTATTTGCGCAATAGCTGATATCGTGCTAAAATCAGCATATCCAAGGCTGTTATAAAATCTTCTTAACCTTTCTTTGTCATATTCTATTCGATCAGAGTCATAAACATCAGAAGATGATAGGAATTTATACCATTTTGACTCTTTGGTTGATAACTCATCGGCTAAATCCTTATCGCTGAAAGCTTTGTTACCGTAGAAATTTATTTTATCAATTTTTGCCCTTTTACCTTCAAATATATCTAGTATAACCTCAATACGGTTTTGTTCTTTTTGAATCAGCTTAGGTTCAATTTTTGTTAAAAAGCGACCAGATTTCAAGTATATCTCATTGATTCTCTTTAGATCGTTTTCTAGTTTTAATTTATTAAATATTTCCCTTTTTTTCAAAGATAGCTCGTTTTTTAAGGTCTCATCGTCAATTTTTTTATTACCAACTATTTTAATTTCTAGAATTAGAGGGTTTTCTGTTAGTTTTATCTCGGTAAAATTGCTATGATATTTTATATCTATTTTAGCGAATAATTCAGATGCATAGAGATTTTTCAGTGATTGCCGTAGTGAGTCAGCGTTTTTTGATTTTAGGCCGGGGACATCAATTAGAGATAATATCTTGGAATCACTTACTCTATCTGTGCCCGTGATAATGATGCCATCGTTTATTGACTTATTTTCTTCGCCTTCTTTTGAGGCAAAGGTTTTTTTTGCAGCTTTATCTTTTGTGGCAGAGTTTAAAGAATATATTGTTGCAGCTGCGTTTGCATTGCAAGATAAGATAACGCCAAGATGCATTAAAAAATAGCAGAATGCCAATCTCTTGATAATGATACCGAATTTGTTATTTTTATTTTGAAGAGACAAATTCATTGCTTAAAAATGATAATAATAAGGCCTACGCACAACAATAATAAGATAATTTTATCTAATTTAATTAAAGATGGGACTTGATGTTGCTTATATTTTAAAACTATACTATCTTCAGTTTATAATTGTCTTTATAAAATTAAAAAAAATTATTGCATTTTTTTTATCTTTATTAAAAAAAGGCGCTAAATTATTTGTTATTATTTAGTATTAAATAAATTTTAGCCCCATTTTCTTATGTTTTTTCTTTTAAGGGTTAAGATTTTAACTTTGATAATTATATTATCTCTGCAGCAACAGTCTGCGGCATTATCTTTTGCCCAAAGAGATCGTGGTCATATTCAAATAGTTGGATCGTCAACAGTTTATCCATTTGCTGCGGTTATCGCAGAAACTTTTGGTCGCAATTCTGATTATAGAACTCCGATTGTTGAAGCCACTGGAACTGGCGGAGGCTTTAAGCTTTTTTGTTCTGGAATTGGCTTTAGTTATCCAGACTTCTCAAACGCTTCTCGCGCCATAAAACCTAGTGAAATTGATAGATGTGCTAAAAATGGCATTACCAAGATTCACGAGGTTAAGGTGGGTTATGATGGTATAGTTTTGGCAAATTCAATTAAGAGTCAAAAATTCAGCCTTTCAAAAAATGAGGTTTTTTTAGCTCTAGCAGATAAAGTACCCAACAAAGATAACGAGCTAGTTGATAATTTTTATAACAAATGGAGTGACATTAATCCAAGTCTTCCAGAAATTGAAATTGCAATCTACGGCCCCCCATCAACATCTGGGACCAGAGATGCATTTGTCGAGTTAGCCATGGAGGAAGTTTGTAAAAAAATACCAGCTTTCAAAAAGGCTTATCCTAATTCAAAAAAGCGTAAAAAAATCTGTCACTTAATTCGCAGCGATGGCAAATTTATTGAAGCTGGGGAAAATGATAATTTGATTGTGCAAAAGCTAAAAAGCAATCCAGATGCATTGGGAATTTTTGGTTTTTCTTTTCTAGAAGAGAATAGATCCTCAATTCAGGCAGCCTCTATCAATAATATTGAGCCATCTTTTAATTCTATAGTATCTGGATCCTACAAGGTTTCGCGTTCATTATATATGTATTTTAAAGGCGAGCATCTAGATATTGTACCGGGAATGAGTGATTTTGTAAAAGAAATTATTAGCAGCAATACAATTGGTGTTGATGGCTATTTGTTGCAAAAAGGTCTTATTCCGTTGTCTGACTTGGAATCAAAGAAGATGCGGGATAGGATAGCAAAAATTCTTTAGAAAATTTCTAGAAATTTTTGTTATTTTTTGTTTTGAGGTTGTCGCTTAGTTGTTTTTTTTAGAAAAAATATCTTTGTGATAGATTTCTCATTTGTATTAACAATTAAAATATACCTAACATGGTTTTTGTTCCTTTAGCAGTGTTAGTTACGTTGTCAATAGTTGCTACTTTGACTTAGGATATATAATATCTCTTATTTATTATTAAGATGAGAGATTTATCCAAGCGATAACTTCTAATGAATTTTATCAATTTGATAAATTCAACTAACACAGACCCGTCACAGCAAGAGTTGTGGCGGGTTTTTTTATATTTATATCAATGCTATATGGCAATTAATTGCTTAAATTTTATCCCTAAAATTAATTTAATTAAATGTAGCTAAAGGCCATAAATGGTATAACACTACGTATCTGAGTTATTATATAAGATTTGTTGTTGTAAAAAAACTAAGTTAGAGTTAGGGTTTTTTATCTCAGTTGCCAAAATTCAAACAATTAATTCGCGATATATGGAAGAGAAGTTCATAAAGGTTGTTGGTGCTAAAGAGCACAATCTTAAAAATGTGAGCATTAATATTCCAAAAAATAAGCTGGTCGTAGTCACGGGATTAAGTGGTTCCGGTAAATCTTCTTTGGTTTTTGATACAATCTACGCCGAAGGTCAGAGGCGCTTTGTTGAGTCTCTTTCGGCATATGCCCGTCAATTTCTTGATATGCAAGATAAGCCAGATGTTGAATCTATAACCGGACTTTCTCCTGCAATAGCAATTGATCAAAAAACAACCTCTAAAAATCCTCGCTCAACCGTTGGTACTATTACCGAAATCTATGATCACTTCAGACTGCTTTTTGCTAGAATTGGCGTACCACATTCACCAGCAACAGGCAAGCCAATTGCTAGTCAGTCAGTGACGCAGATGGTTGATAAAATAATGTCGCTACCTGAGAAATCTAGGCTTTATATTATGGCGCCAATTGTTAGGGGTCAAAAAGGTGAGTTTCGTAAAGAAATGATGAGCGCTCGCAAGCAAGGATTTCAAAGGATGAAAGTTGATGGCAAGCTTTATAATCTAAACGATATATTGCCTAAAATAGACAAAAATAAAAAACATGATGTTGAGATTATCGTTGATCGCATTGTTTTAAATGAAAGTCTAGGCAACCGAATTGCTGATTCGGTCGAAACCGCTCTTAGGACTTCTGAAGGACTTCTAAATGTTGAAATTGTAAGTTTACCCGAGGACTTCAACAAGGATGATTATCAGAAGTTTCTTGATAATCGAATAGAGAAGGACCCGTCACTAACAAATATAAATATTGAAGATGTCAAAGAAGATAATATTCTTGTCTTCAGTGAAAAATTTTCATGCCCAGAATCAGGGTTTACTATTAGCGAAATTGAGCCGCGATTATTTTCCTTTAACTCGCCATCAGGAGCTTGCAAGTATTGTGACGGCCTTGGTAATGAGTTATATTTTAGTGAAGATTTAGTGGTGGAAGATGAAAATTTATCATTAAGAAATGGAGCTATATCAGTGTGGCAGGGAGTTCAAGAGCGATTCTACCAGCAAGTTCTGCAAGCAATGTCTATTCACTACAATTTTAGCCTTGATACCCCATTTAGAAGATTGGATAAGAAAATACGCGATAAGATTCTGCATGGTACTGACGATGAAGAGATAGAAATTAAGATCGAAGACGGCCTAAAATCAGTTATTGTTAAAAAGCCATTTGAAGGAATTATAACTAGTCTAAGAAAGAGATTGCATGAATCTGAAAATGATTCAGTGCAAAATGATCTTGCTAAATATCAGACTCTTAGAACTTGTCGCAAATGTGACGGCTACCGCCTAAACCATGAGGCATTATCTGTTAAAATTGCCGGCTTACATGTGGGGCAAGTTAGTAGAATGTCGATTGAAAATGTTGCAAAATGGTTTGAGGAATTGCCAACAAAGCTAAGCTCGATTCACAATCAAATTGCAGAAAGATTATTAAAAGAAATAAATCGTCGACTCGGATTTTTACAAAATGTTGGACTGGAATATCTAACAATAAATCGTGAATCTGGCACTTTATCGGGAGGTGAGTCACAAAGAATTCGCTTAGCTTCGCAAATTGGCTCTGGTCTTTCTGGTGTAGTTTATGTGTTGGACGAGCCATCCATCGGCCTTCATCAATCTGATAATGATAAATTAATTGCTACATTAAAAAATTTACGAGATTTGGGTAATTCAGTTATTGTAGTTGAGCATGATGAAGAGATGATGCGCGAAGCCGAATACCTTATTGACGTTGGTCCGGGAGCTGGAATCCATGGTGGCCAAATTATTTCTGAGGGATTGCCTCAAAAAGTATTTAACGATCCCAATAGTATAACTGGTCAATATTTGTCTGGCGCTAAAAAAATTGAAATACCTAAGATAAGGCGCAAGATCAATCCCAAAAAGATGATTAAGCTTGAAGGTGCAAGAATAAATAATCTAAAAAATGTGACATTAAATTTACCACTCAAGGTATTTACCGCAGTATCTGGAATTTCCGGCGGTGGTAAATCAAGTTTGATTATAAAAACTTTATACCCCGCTTTGAGTCGCATTCTTAATAAGTCAAAAGTAGTGCCTGGAGAATTTGACACAATAACAGGTTTTCATTTTATTGATAAAATTATTGAAATTGATCAATCTCCTATTGGACGCACCCCGAGATCTAATCCATGTACTTATGTTGGCGCCTTTACTTTTATTCGTGAATTCTTTACCACTTTACCCGAGTCTAAGTCTCGTGGTTATAAGGTTGGTAGATTTTCTTTTAATGTTAAAGGCGGTCGCTGCGAAACTTGTCAAGGTGATGGCCTTATCAAGATAGAAATGCATTTCTTGCCAGATGTTTATGTTAAGTGCGATAATTGCCACGGTAAACGCTATAATCGTGAAACTCTTGAGGTAAAATATAAGGGTAAATCAATATCTGATATTTTAGAAATGACAGCAGAAGATGCTTCAAATTTCTTTATTAATATGTCTCATATTCATGAAAAGTTTAAAGCTTTATGCGATGTTGGTTTGGGATATATTAAAATCGGTCAAAGCGCAACTACTCTTTCTGGAGGTGAAGCCCAGAGAATTAAATTGGCTCGCGAACTAAGTCGCAAAGCAACAGGAGACACTTTATATATTCTCGATGAGCCAACCACAGGGCTTCATTTTGAAGATATTAGTAAATTATTAAAAGTTTTGCATAAATTAGTTGATGCTGGTAATTCAATTTTAGTTATTGAGCATAATTTAGATGTCCTAAAAACGGCAGATTGGGTAATAGATATTGGCCCTTATGGTGGACAAAAAGGTGGATATATTGTTGCAGAAGGTAGTCCAGAAGAGGTGGTAAAAATTGAAAAATCCGTTACAGGAAAATACCTCATTAAGACTTTGGAAGAGCAAAATAATAGCACTAAAGCAGATCCTACTAAAAAAATACTAAAAACAGTTTAGTGAGTTATGATAAAAATAGTCATCAAGATCTACAAAGCGCATTATTAGAATGCTCGTCGCTACTAGATAGTAAGATTGACAAGATACTGCCAAATATATCGGATCACTCAAGGCTGATCAAAGCCATGCGCTATTGCGTAATTTCTGCGGGAAAAAGAATACGCCCCTTTTTGGTGATAAATAGTGCCAGCATATTTAATATTTCTAAGACTCAGGCTTTAAATGCGGCTATTGCCATTGAGTTTGTCCATACTTACTCCTTGATTCATGATGATTTACCAGCGATGGATGATGATGATATGCGTCGAGGAAAATTATCTTGCCATAAAAAATTTGATGAAGCCACAGCTATTTTAGCAGGAGATGCATTCTTAACATATGCTTTTGAAATTTTGTCAGATATCACAACTCACGAAGATCCAAATATAAGATGTCAATTAATATCAAGCCTAGCTAAAGCCTCTGGTTTTAAAGGTATGGTTGGGGGTCAAATGATGGATTTAGAAAAATCTGATACCAAAATATCTTATGAGGAGCTGATAAAGCTACATAGCCTGAAAACAAGCGAGCTTTTTATAAGCTGTGTTGAAGTTGGTGCAATTTTAGGTAAGGCGTCAGCTGTTGAAAAAAAAGCGCTACAAAATTTTGCTAACGATATTGGTTTAGCATTTCAGATCAAGGATGATATATTAGATCATCATCCCAATGAAGATGTCTCTAATTCAAGAATAGATAGCACTAGTATTGTTAAAATAGTTGGCCTATCGGCCGCACAAAAGAAGCTTAAAATTCTAAAATCTCAGGCAATAAATCATTTATCCATTTTTGAAGAAAAGGCGACGCAATTAATTAATCTAGCTGAGTTCGTGATAAATCGCGATAATTAATATTGGGTTTTGTTAATATTTCAAATGGCCTTCTGAAAAATTTCTTTTGCTGTCTTGTTTTTATATTGTAAGAAAATCCTGCCCTCTATTCTAAGATCTATTATTTCGAGGTCTATTATTGCGCCAGGTGTTGAATAGATATTGATTAATTTTTTCCAGGCATAGGCAAGATTTTTTTCTGGTAACTTAATTATAATATTGTTTTCTAATCTTATATCCCAACGACGATTCCCAACCCATGTTGCCGAATATACTTTTCTACTCAAAGATGGATCGATAGTTAGTAAGTTAAATAAAGATCTAGCATGAACATTGGCATTGTTGCCAGATAGCTGGAGCATTCTATTATAGTTAAACCTATTTCGATGCTCTATGGTATTACCTCTCTTATCGATAACAAGCTTTGTTCCATTATCATGCCAAATGGCAACTGGCTGAAACTCTTCAACTATAATATTTAAAATATCAGGGAGATTGCGATTAATTTTAATATTAACTATCCAAGGTATATCGGTAACAATTCTATCAATCATATCTTGAATAACGGTCTGACTATTTTGCGCTTCATTACTATTATTCAATATATCTTCAATTAAATTTATTATCTCACTATCCTTGATATGTTGATTGCCCGCAATATTTATTTTGTAAATATTGTAACTGCCAAGACCAATAGACTGAGAAAATTTATAAGATATTTTGTTGTAAATATTTTTACTAAATTGGGGATATAAATATGTCATGATAGCTGACAAAAATATAAAAAGTACCACCGAAGCAATAAATAGCTTTAGCGTGGTTGGCATAATCATATTGTTGAATAGTAACATGAATCTTCTTGCCACTCTATTAGTTAAAATAAAATCTCGTATTTTATGACTCATTTATTTTGCAAATTGTCATTGTTTTGTGCAGCAGCAGGTTCAACTTTTATTTGCTGCACACTAGGAGAGGCGTTATTTTTATTGTAAAAGGAAAAATTTGATTCGGTGGTATTGGTATTGATTATAATATTTGACTGTCTATTTATTGTTGGAGATTTTTTTTTCTGCTCTGCGCCTTTCTTTTTCAAGCTTGAAGCATGAGGATTAAATCTAGGATCATTTCTTTTATGTTTGAGTGGAGATTGCATTCCTTCATCGGCAATTGGAGCCTCTTTATGTTTTTTGGGCTTCTTATTGGCATCATCTTTTTTTATAATTACAGGAGTAACTTCGTCTGCAATTACCGCTTCTTCTTCCTCTTCTTGATCCAATGAATCATCATTTATTATTTGATCAAGATTTTCTTGGATATTATTTATCTCAACTTCTTGTTCAGCTGGTTTTGTGAATCGGTCATCGCCTTCATCTTCTTTGGCATCTTCATCATTTTCTATTGATGATGAAAACTCGCTCGCTTGATTGAAATCTTCAACGATACTATCGCTTGATTTTATTTCCTCAATTACATAGGCGCATAATTCATCAAAGGCAATCCGATGCTTTTCAGCTATTTCTGATATTTTATCGAAAGCATCCATTATGTCAGCTGGTATCTTGCCATTGCGACTATTAGCTAACCATTTGCTTTGAAAAGCTAATGGATGAGAGCCATTAGATGGCTGTCCAACATAGAGAGTTACTGGATGTTTTTCGCCATTAAAATCGCATTTGGCTGTAAATTTTTTGACCATAAAGCAAATTTATGAAATAACAAAACTAGGATTAATATAATTTTCTTTTGTATATTCTAAAATATTTTTTAAAACAAACTTATTATTCAGCCTATCTATTTCTTTAACTTTAAATCCGATCAACTCAACCAATGCTTGCCCGGCCGCAGTATCCCACTCCATAGTTTGATTAAAGTGAGCATATATATTACTCTTGCCTTGCAATAAATCAAAAAACTTAACAGCCGATGATGTTTTTTTGATTGTTTTATTTTTAGTATTTTGCGGGTAAAATTGTTTTATAAAATTTTCTATATCACTATTATGCGAACGCTGACTGGTAATTAGAGCGATATTTTTAGATATTGCAGGTTTAGAAATATATTTAGGTTTAAGTCGAGATAGATCATTGTCTGACACAAAGTGCAAATCTTTATCAAGCAAATTATCATATTTTAATATTTTATTTTTTTCATTATAAAACATTTTGCCATTCTCAAAAATAGGAGCGTAGATGAGTCCAAAAATTGGCTTTTTATCTTTAATCAAGGAAATATTAACCGAAAATTCATCTTTGCCGTTGGCATAACCAGATGTGCCATCGATTGGATCAATCAAGAAAAAAACATTTCCAGTAATTGTAATTTTATTCTTTTCTTCACAAATAATTGGGATATTAGGCGCAACCTCTGTTAGTGATTCACATATAAAATCACTAACAGCAATATCAGCCGAAGTGACGTCGCTTTGATCTAGCTTCTTTTCAATAGTAAAATTTTTCTTAACAAAAAAATCTTTAGCTATCTTGCCAGCCTTTAGAGCTATTATTGCTATTTCGTTAATCTGTTTTTGCGTTAAAAAAGACAATTATTTTGTGAATAATTTATATTCAATAGCTAGATCCGCATAATTATTAGCAGAAACTTGTATATAATGCAGCTCTTCTGGATTAAGATCGCGGAAATATTTTGCTGGATTGCCAGCCCAAATTTGTCCAGATTTAATAACCTTGCCAGGAGTTAGAACCCCGCCAGCTGCCAGCATGCCATATTCCTCAACAACAGCTAAATCCATGATAATTGATCCCATACCAATAAAGCTATTGCTTTGCACCGTACAAGCATGAATTAATGCGCCATGACCAATGGTAACATTATTTCCAATAAATACTGGTGCGCCATGTTCACCAGTTTTATTTTGGGCATGATTTGGTCTTGTGCCATGAATTATTGTATTATCTTGAATATTAGTATTATTACCAATGGTAATTTTAGTTACATCGCCTCGAATAACGCACCCATACCAAATTCCAGATTTTTCACCAACCTCAACATCGCCAGAAATAATAGCACTATGAGCTAAAAAAGCTGAATTATCGATTCGAGGAAATATGCCACGATAAGGTATGATGTTTTTTGTCAT
>DDCV01000023.1 GCA_002335845.1 Rickettsiales bacterium UBA1997
CGAGCTAACATTCCATTGATCTTTGTCTTGATTATTTTTTGAAAATACAGTGGCGCTTTCTAAGAATCCGCCCTCTAGATCTCCAGAGCGCAATTTTTCTATTAGATTTTTCCCTTCCCTTGGATGAACGCTTAAACAAACAAATTCCCCATGAAATTTATGATGAGCATAAGGAGGGAAGTTAAGTACAATCATTGAATTATTAGGAAAATCTAGGTGCACCTTGCTATCTTCTCTTTCATCTGGATTTTCGGCAATACCACAAAAATTAAGAGTAACTCCAGCAGCTTTATTTGTTGTTATAATATGAAGACTTCGTTGTCCTGGATGATAATGCATCGCAGTCGCTTCACCTTTTTGCGCATTAATATCAACAGCTTCGAAGCTCATTAATGTTCCGCTGCTTGGGTTAAAAGTTGTGGGAGGATAAACTCTTGAAGTTACTTCTTCATAAAAATTTTCTTTTTTATAGTCTCTATAAATTTTAGTCTGCAATTCTAATGTTAATCTTTTTGCATCATCAGGCTCTAAATTACAAACCGTATGCATTGAGTATCTATTTTTATTTTTTTCATGGTCCAGAACCTCCTCCAATTCTGTCAAATCTAAAACCACCGTTTTTTCTGGCTCTTCAGAAGAAATTAAAAATGGCACGTGCTGCCTAATATTTAGGACTCCCATTGTTCCAGCTTCAATTTTACATTTATGTTTAAGCAATTCTGAAGGTGAAGTGGATTTGGATGGCATTATACCAAGATCACCATATTTTATATTAACATCAGAAGATGATTCAATTAGCATACTACCGAACTCATCTTGTTGCGAGGTTTTTACATCCTGCACTGCAACTTGCATAACCTTTGGAGTTTTTACATCTAGTATACTTGATTTTCCTCCTTTTATAGAAGATGAGGCAGCTAAAAGGTCATTGCGATCTTTGTTGTTTTGAATAACAACATAATCAACTAATGGAAGTGACGAGCCCGATAATTTACGAGAAAAATTCCTAACATAATTTTGATAGGATCCTGGATTAACCGTATTTAAAACTTGTTTTAAAAGATTCTGTCTCATGTTTTTATTTTATCTTGTTGAGATTCTAATAATTTTTCTTCCTGCAGTGATTTAATGAAAGATTTTGCAAGGCCAGTGAAAATTTTACCTTTTTTAAATAAAACTCCGTAAACCATTTCGGGAAAGTAATTGGTTAATATTTTTCCTACTAAATCACTATTTTTTTCACCTTCAAGAACAATATTTGAAATTATTGCAACTCCAATATTATTGCTAACAAATCTCTTTAGAATTTCCCAATCTGACATCTCAAACTCTACACTGCTTTTAAGATTGCTGGCTCTAGTGATCTCTTCAAAAGCAGGCAGAGTTATAAATTTTGGATCAATTCTTAGAAGTTCATATTTACTTACATCAGACAATACAATATCTTTTTTTGTTGCGAGCGGATGATCCTTCCTAACTAACAAGATTGGCTGATAAGTAGCAATTGTTATAAAATCTAATTCTACCGGTAATTCGCCTTTCGCAATGGGATAAATAAACATATCAATTTCATCATTAAGCAATCTCTTGATGGCATCACTTTTTTCTAAATTACGAATTTTAAATTTTGCGTTACCGTGCATACTTTTAAATTTTTCTATATATTTCGGCAATATATAAGAAATGCTAACATGATTTGCGGCAAGATTTATGGTATTTGATTTTTTTGCCTCTGCATGATTGATAAAAGTTTTAAACAAATCTTCAATCCCCTGAATATAGGGGGCTGAACACATATATAACAGTTTTCCTTCTTCAGTAATTTTAATTCTTTTCTTATCTCTATCGAAAAGCTTAACGTTAAGATCTCGCTCTAAAGATTGAATTTGCAGTGTGATTGCTGATTGAGATAAGCCTATTTTTAATGCCGCCTTAGATATGCTCTGAGACTGAACTGTATAATAAAATCCTTTTAACTGCTGCAAGCGGTTATGCTTGTAATAAAATTGTTTTGGTAATTGCATATAAGCTAAGCTAATAATAGTATTTATTTAGATGATTATAATTAGTTTGATTTAATTTTCAATGAAGTTATTTAACTCATTGGTTAATTTACTCAAATAATACCAAATTATGACACGCAATAATCAAATACTACTGCCTCAAATTTCCCACGATCTTAGGAACTATATCAATGGTATATCGGGCCTAGTGGGAATTATCTCTCAAAATATTAATAACTATCTAGCCGAACAGAAGCGGCGAGGAATAAGTTTAGATATTAATCTTCAAGAAATTCACGAATGCGCTAACATGCTTTCCCCATATTCTATTGAAGCTATGCGTTATGTAGATGACTTGCTAAATAACTCTCAATTAAAATCTGATGAATTCACTCTCGGAAAGCTTGAGGATTGTAATGTTGGAGCGTTAGCCAAAGAGATGTCAGTCTTTAATCAAACTTTTGCTAAAGAACATCAGGTCACCATTAGAAGTTGCGTGGAGGAAGATCTTCCAACGTTTAGAACTGATATTCTTAGGTTAAAACAAATTCTTATCAATTTAACCACTAATGCGGTTAAATATAGCGAGATAGGAAGTATTGTTGATATTGATTGCAAGAGTTTTTCTGCTCCAAATCAAGATGATAAAAAATATATTAAAATTACTATCTCTGACTTTGGAATTGGAATGAGTGAAGAAGAAATTGCAATGGCATTAAATGGGCAAGGGCAGCAAATTGATAAAGCCATTTTGAATAAAGAAATTGATTCTCATGGGCTAGGAATGCCAATTGTTAAGCAGCTTGTTCAATTATTAGATATCGAGATGGAAATTGAATCCCAAAAAGGACTAGGAACAAAAGTTATACTCTCGCTCCCTTGCGTTAATTAGTACGCGGGTTAATAGCTATATTGCATTAAAAAACTTTGTCTGGACTTTGTCATTATCTAATTAGCCCCAAAATTTTGAATAACTATTTCAAATTCTTTTGTTGAATCAAATTTTTTTATTACAGCATGACCAATGCCTTTTAGTAAAATAAATTTTGGCTGATTATTCTCCAACTTTTTATCCTTGGCTAAATATTTGATTAATTTTGACTTTTTCCAGCTGCTTTTTAGCGTCTTTAGCTCAAGATTAAAGCCGCAATCATTAAGGTGATCTTTGATTTCTTTGTAATCATCATTGCTAAGAAGGCCCTCATTGCATGACATTTGTGCGGCCATCAACATCCCAATAGCCACAGCTTCACCATGATTAAGAAGATTGCTATAAGATGTTTCAGCTTCTAAAACATGACCAAAAGTATGGCCAAAATTTAGAATTGCCCTGACTCCCTTCTCTTTTTCATCGTCGCTAACGATTTGAGCCTTGATTTCACAAGAGCGCTTAACGGCATGAGATAACTTCTCTTCGTCAAGAAGCAAAATTTTTGAGAAGTTTTTAATTAAGAAATTATAAAATCTTTTATCGGAGGTGAGTGCGTATTTTAAAATTTCAGCATAGCCAGCTCTTAGTTGGCGAAGAGGCAGGGTGGCTAAAAAATCAAGATCACAAATTACTAATTTTGGTTGGTAAAATGATCCTATTAAATTTTTACCAGCCTTGCAATTTACACCAGTTTTTCCACCAACAGAGCTATCAACCATTGACAGCAATGTGGTGGGGATTTGTATAAAATCAACGCCGCGCATTAATAATGCCGCCGCAAGACCAGTTAAATCTCCTACCACTCCGCCGCCAATAGCAACAATAACTGAGTTGCGGTCAATACCTAGATCAAGAATTCTGTTGCATAGATCTTCTAGCCCAGCAAATGATTTAGTTTGCTCACCCGCATCTGCAATTAATGTTTCAGCCTGAGGAAGAATCTTTTTTATATCGCCTAGATGGTGGTTGGCAACATTGTAGTCGGTTACAACAAAAACCTTGCTGTAATTACTTTTTTTAATAAAATCCGACAATTTGTTGATCGCTTTACTGCCAATAAAGACATCGTAACTCCTGTCTTTTAAATCAACGGTGATTTTTTCTAAAATGCTGTTGGTCATGATTTATTGTATTTGATTATTTCATCAACAATCCTATCGCTGCTTTTATTGGCAACATCAATTGTGATATCAGATTGTTTATAAATTGGATTTCTTTTATTGATTAAATCAAGAAGGATTTTTCTTTTGTCGCCACAATTGAGCAATGGTCTATTATTCTTATTCTTAAGTCTATTAAAAATCACATCTATATCAGCTTTAAGCCATATTGTCACAGATTTTTTACTTAATTCTTGTCTAATTTCATCATTGATATAAGACCCTCCTCCTAAGGCAAGGACAATATTCTCATTTCGAGAAATAAGCTCAAAAATAAGATTTTTTTCAATCTGGCGAAAATCATCTTCGCCACCATCTTTAAAAATCTGAGAAATAGTTTTGCCGGCCCTATCTTCTATTTCGCAATCGCTATCGATAAAGTAATAATCAATTTTATCTGCTAGCTTTTTACCAATAGTTGACTTGCCAACGCCCATTATACCATTTAGGGCAATAATATTTTTCATAGTTGAAAAACCCTTGACTAAGAATTAAATTTAAGTTAATTAAACTTAGCTAATGCTTGGTTAATTAACAAAGCTACAATAATAACTTAATTTATAGAATAAAATGTCTAATTTTGGCGATAAATCTTTTTCACATGCGTCAAGTGCAGGTAAAACAACTACTTATGACGCTTCTTTGAGAGCATATATGCTTAGAGTTTATAATCATATGTCAGTAGCTCTTGGTATCTCTGGCGCAGTTGCCTTTATGGTTGCTAATATTCCGGCCTTGGCTAACCTTATTTTTGGCACCCCTCTAGCTTGGGTTGTAATGCTAGCACCTCTTGGTTTTGTTTTTTTCTTTAGCTACAAATTAAACTCCATTTCAGCGCAGCAAGCAAAGAAATATCTCTATATTTTTGCTGCTCTTATGGGCCTATCTCTAGCTTCGATATTCCTAGCCTATACTGCAGCAAGTGTTACTAGAGTATTTTTTATCACAGCTTCAGTTTTTGGCGCCATGAGTCTTTATGGCTACACAACTAAAAAAGATCTTACTTCTCTAGGGTCATTTTTAATGATGGGACTTTTTGCAATCATAATCTCAATGGTAGTAAATATCTTCCTAAAAAGCCCAGCTCTTTACTTCGCTATTTCAATAATCGGCTCTTTGATTTTTATCGGCCTTACCGCTTATGATACACAAAAAATCAAGCAAGGGTACTACCAATTTGCTGGCAATAGCGAATTGTCAAATAAAATGGCTGTAACCGGAGCTTTAAATCTTTATATGGATTTCATTAATCTGTTCATCATGCTAATGCGTCTTTTTGGTGAAAGAAGATAATATAATCCCTATTTCCTCACCTTGCTGCAACAAGGTGAGGTTTTTTGACCCTGAAGATCTTATCACTTTTTAAAATGGTTTTACTAATCTATCAAAATCCTAAATCAGCAACACAGTCAGGCAGAAAAAATATTGGTAAATGGTATGCTAAATTTATTGAGGAAGATAATGTTCGCTATAGAGAAAATCTGATGGGATGGATATCAGCTAACAACACTAATTCGCAGTTAAAATATCAATTTGCTAGTAAAGATTTGGCTATAAAATTTGCCCAAAATCATAATTATGATTATATCATAAAAGAAGCTGCAAAGACACGAATTAAACCAAAATCATATTCTGCCAATTTTACAAAACCAATTCTTTAGAATAACTGAATGCAATCTATTGAAATAACAAGTCTATTAGCGCAGCAGATCAAAAAAAAGAGTCAGCAGCTAGATAGCTTCTTTGCCGATAGATTTACCCAAAGCCCCGCTCTTTTTTATAACTCCGTGGATATTAGAAATAGCGGCTTTAAAATCTCTGCCGTTGACACTAACTGCTTTCCAGCTGGATTTAATAATCTAGCGCCAATCTCAATATCTGCAGCACAGAAACAGGCGCATATTTTTTTAGAAAAAAATTTTCCAAATACAAAAAATATTTTAATAATTCCAGAAAGCCATACCCGAAATCTAAATTATCTTGAAAATATCAGGAGCTTGCAAAGAATTCTGGAATCTAGCTATAACGTAAAAATCGGCACTTTAATTTCTGAGATTACCTCTGCAACAGAGTTTAAAACAGCATTAGGCAATGAGATTGATTTGCATCCAATTATTAAAAACAAAGATAGATTAGAATTAGCTAATTTTATGCCAGATGTCATTATTTTAAATAATGATTTGTCAGAAGGCTTGCCGCAAATATTTGATAATTGTTCAACACCAATAATCCCATCAACCAAAATTGGCTGGTATAATCGTAGTAAATTTGCTCATTTTACAAAATATAATGAAATTGCCACAGAAATTGCCGCAATATTAGAAGTAGATCCTTGGCTCATATCGGCTATATGCGATATTTCTAGCAATATAAACTTTAAAGAAAGGTCAGGAATAGAGGATTTGTCACAAAAAGTTGAAAATTTGTTAGCAAAAATAAGCCAAAAATATCAAGAATTTAATATAAACAAATCTCCATATTGCTTTGTTAAGGCCGATAGCGGGACCTATGGGATGGCAGTTTGGCGCGTTACTTCGGCATCTGATATATTGGCAATCAATAAAAAAGACCGCAATAAAATGAGCGTTACCAAAGGATCAATACAAAATACTCGTGTAATAATACAAGAAGGCATTCCAACTACAAGCAAGATCGACAACATTCCAGCTGAGTCCATGATCTACATGATAGGAGGTGAGGTTATGGCTGATTTATTTAGAGTTAATGATACTCGCGATGATCTCAGCAGCCTTAACTCAGCAGGAGCAAAGTTTTATGACGGCGCTGATCTATATTATTCAAGAATTGTGCCGCAATATAAAGGCAATAATTTGTCGGTAGTTAATGAATTAATTTCTAAAATAGCAGCTCTAGCCAGCTCGCAAGAAATAGCAAAATTATGAAATCAAATAGGCCAGTGATTGGAATAATTCCAGACTTTAAAGAAGGCGCCAAAGACGCCTACTCCGTTAGAGATTTTTATGCATTAAGGGCAAATCACACTGATATAATAAATAAAAATGGCGGTGCGGCTATTATTTTGCCTTATGATTATGACCTAATTAATGATTATCTCAGCTCAATTGACGGTTTATTGGTGGTTGGGGGCTTTTTTGATATAAATCCTAAGCGTTATGGTGAAGAAATGCATCCAGAGGTCAATCTTAACGAGGTGCGTGAAAATTTTGAATATGCTATTGGCCAGGCGGCCTTAAAAAGAAATATTCCATTTCTTGGCATTTGTAACGGCATGCATTTAATTAATGTTTTGCGCCAAGGCAGCGCCATTCAGCATATTCCAGATCACAAAGAATTTATCGAGCATGAGCAAAAGCATGTTGAGGGATATGATGATTATAGCACGCCATATCACGAAGTTTCTATTGAAAAAAACTCCAAACTATTCGATATAATTGGCCAAGAAAAGATCAAAACTAACTCCTCCCATCACCAAGCTGCCAAAAAAGTTGGTAATAATTTGCGAATATCAGCTCGCGCATCGGATGGAGTGATTGAGGCCGTAGAGGATCAAAATCACCCTTTTTTAGTGGGTGTACAATGGCATCCTGAGTTTGAAGCTAGCAAATATGATAATAGGATTTTTCAAGCCTTTATTAAGTCAGCTAAAACATATAAAGATAAAAATAATAACAATAATTTATGACTATTAGGCCAGCTGAAAAATCAACTAGAATTGCTAAAATAATTGCTGATGCAGGCTATTGCTCAAGAAGACAAGCCGAGGAGTTAATTTTAGAAGGCCGGGTGCAGGTTAATGGCAAATTAATAGATACACCAGCAATTTTGATAACTGATGAATCGATAAAAATTGACAATAAGCTGATTAATCCCAAGCAGGATATTAGATTGTGGCTTTTCAACAAGCCGTCTGGCTTTTTAACCACAACTTTTGATCCTAAGAATCGTAAAAATATATTTGATATTTTGCCACAAGATATGCCAAGAGTTATATCAGTTGGTCGCCTGGATTATAATAGCGAAGGACTTTTACTTTTAACAACCAATGGCGATTTGGCAAGATATATGGAATTGCCTAAAACTGGCTGGATTAGAAAATATCGTGTTCGCGCTCATGGTAAAATAAATGAGGAAAGGCTGCAAAAACTAACCAAAGGCATTGTTGTTGATGGCACAAAATATAGATTTAGCGAAATTATTGTTGAGTCAATGGCAGGAACCAATGCATGGTTAAAAATATCATTAAAAGAAGGCAAAAATCGTGAAATAAGAAAAGTCTTAGAGCATTTAGGTCTAAAAGTGAATAGACTTATTAGGGTTTCTTATGGCTCTTTTAATTTGGGAAATTTAGCAAGTGGTCAGGTTTTAGAGGTAACCAAAAAACAGCTACAAAGTTTTCTACCCAAGGAATTGCTTTAGATAAAAATGCCTACATAAAAATACTTTGTCAATTTGACTACCCAACTAGATAAATTATTTATTTATAAAATAATAAATGACTTTAAATTACCTTGCTTCATAATTCTAAATTACGTTGAGAATTAGTTTTATTGAAATCATTTACTAAATTTCATCAAAAAATAGGTAGAGAAATAATTAATTATCAAAGACTTACCAATCAAAAAAACAAAATAAAATGTCTTCATTGCAAAAAACAGATATTATAAAGCAAGTCGCCAAAAACACTGGCAATTCAATCAAAGATTGTGAATCTATAATCAATAACTTCCTTGATAGCATTCAAAGCAATCTAAAAAATAATGACAAAATAAGCTTTATCGGCTTCGGTGCTTTTAACGCTAAAAATGTCCCAGAAAGTAAAGGTAGAAATCCAGCCACAGGCAAAGAAATCACTATCGCTGCTAGAAGAAAAGTTTCTTTTAGCGTCGGTAAAGGGTTTAAAGATAAAGTTAATTAGAAGTTTATTTAAAATTTAATCTAAAATTGGCATGAAAATAGATTCGGTAAAAGCAAGCTTTCCTAGTAAAACAGTAAGTAATGAAGAAGTCGTTGATTTAATAAGGTTTAATTCAAGTAAAGAATTTGAGGGTGACATAGAAAAAACTCTTCGCAAAATCAAGGTAGTTCTAAAAAAAACTGGGATAGAAAATAGGGTTTGGCTTGATAAAGGCAAAGAAAAGCCAATTGATCATGTAATAAATGCATCAGAAAAAGCGATAAAGGAAGCTGGAATTGATAAAAGAGAAATTGATCTATTAATTTATGTTGGCATAGGAAGAGGTTTTCTAGAGCCA
Source organism: Rickettsiales bacterium UBA1997 (assembly GCA_002335845.1). The sequence goes on from DDCV01000023.1 coordinate 9,329, forward strand.
GGCAACAGCTACCCAGTAGCTCAGGCTCTGGGACTAAAGAAAGCAAGGTGTTTTGATGTAATAGACGCTTGCATGAGTTGGTCAGCTGCTATGCAAATTGCTGACAACTTCCTAAAAATGGGAAGTTATCAAAAAATAATGATCGTTAACGCTGAATTCACAGTAAATTCTGGACCATTAATGAGAAATTTTAAAATACAGAAAGAATCTCAATTATCATGGACTTTCCCTACATACACAGTTGGTGAAGCTTCTTCTGCAACAATATTAAGCAAAGATGATAATAACGAATTCATTTTTAATTTCTCTTCAAGGCCGGATCTAGCAGATCTATGCACTATTCCAACTGATGAATATGATGATTATTGCACAATGCCAGAAGAAGGTAACGAAAATGGCCCGTTTCATTTTACCTCAAGAGGTAAAGAGTTACATGATCATGCTAGAATAGAAGCACCTAAAATTTTTAATAAATTGATATCGGAAACAAACTCTGATATTGATGTAATATTTACTCACGCTTCTTCTAAGCATGAGTGGACAGAGTATGGAAAGATAGTGGGATTTGATAAAAAGATATATCATATTTATCACAATACAGGCAATCTTGTTTCTGCATCAGTTCCTTGCGCAATGTCTCTTGCTAGGGACGATAATAAGCTCACTAGAGGAGATAATGTTGTGGCTTGGGTCGGCAGTGCTGGCATGTCTTTCTGTGCTAATAAATTTAAGTTTTAAAATTTACTAAATGCTTAAAGATTTAGTAAATTATGTCTATGATAGAATTAATAAAAATGCTGAGTATTCGCGTTACAATATAATAGTACTAGGCCTAATAGGAATGATAGGCCATCCTTTATATTGGGTAATTTGGACATATATATTTCCTCAGCCTTATGACAGTGCTATAATTAGATATAGCGCAGCCTTTATATGTTTTTTATTTTTATTAAATAATCATCTTTCTCCTAAAATTAAGTCATTTTTTCCGTTATATTGGTTTTTAGGAGTTTCTTATGTTCTTCCCTTTTTATTTACAGTTCATTTAATAAAAAATAACTTCTCTGATATATGGTTAATGTGCGAAATAGCCATGATATTCATAGTAGCAACTTTTATTCCAAATTTTATCCTTATGACTCTTAATCTAGTAATAGGAGTTGTAGTTGGAATATTTTATTGCATCCTTGTTGATCCGGCATACTACACAAAAATAGGAGTGCAGCCTTTTTTAATAGATTCATTTGCAGGTATCGAATATATTCCGATTTTCTTATTTGGTTTAACGGCAGGTTTTATTTTTAGTTACGCTGGAGTTCTTGGAGTTAGATCTGTAGAAAAGATAAAAGCTCTCAAATCCCTAGCCGGCTCCATAGCCCACGAACTCCGCAACCCTCTTTCTGCTATTCGCTCTTCAGCTTCGATAATTGATGTAAATCCAAAAAATGCTGATGTTAATGAGTTAAATAAAATGTCAAAAGAGCAGTTAGTAGAATTATTATCAAATGATACTAAAGAAATATTAGAACATAAATCTCATCTAAATAAATCAGTAAATCTAGCCAACTCTATTATCGATATGACTTTAGCTGATTTAAGTGGCAAAAAAATATCTGAGTCTGATTTTACTTATATCAACTCAAGCAAGATAATTAATGAGGCAATTGATTTATATGCTTTTAAGTCTGTCAGCGAAAGAGAGCGGGTTAAAATTAATAGCGATGTTATTAATA
>DDCV01000168.1:0-2223 GCA_002335845.1 Rickettsiales bacterium UBA1997
AATAGCTCCTCCGCCTGCATATATTACAGGCCTTCTTGAAGATAATATTTCAGTAACAGCTCTTTTAATTTGATTTTGATCTGGCTTTACTGGAGGGTTATAAGAACGAATATTAGCTTTTTTAGGATAGGCATAATCAAATAAGTTTTCTTGGGCTGTCATATCTTTTGGTATATCAATGACAACAGGCCCTGGTCTTCCTGAGGTTGCAACATGGAAAGCTTCTTTTACAATCCTAGGTATGTCTTTTGCATCAAAAACTGTATAGCTATGTTTTACAATAGGTCTTGAAACTCCAATCATGTCTGTTTCTTGAAATGCGTCTGTACCTATCAAGTGACTTGCTACCTGCCCTGATATTACAACCATTGGTATTGAATCCATAAATGCTGTTGCAATACCTGTAATTGCGTTGGTTGCTCCGGGTCCTGAAGTTACTAGAACAACACCAGGCTTTCCAGTAGCTCTAGCATAACCATCTGCAGCATGTGTAGCCCCTTGCTCATGCCTTACTAGTATATGATCAATCTTATCTTGTCTAAAAATAGCATCATAGATATGCAAAGCAGCTCCGCCAGGATAGCCAAATATAAGCTCAACACCCTCATCATGAAGAGCGTGCATAAGCATGTCAGCACCAGATAATTTCAAATTTTTACCCTAAAAATCAATAAGAGTAGGGTTTATATTATTTTACAGGTCAAAAAACAAGTTTTTATTAGATATTTAAGAATATTTTTTTATATCTAGAATTAACTTTTCCATATCGGCTGGAGTTGGGATATCGAAAGATATTTCACTTTGGGTTTTAGGGCAAATAAAAGATAGGAATCTTGAATGAAGTGCTTGTCTGGGAAATGACCTTATAATATTAATAAGTTTTACTGACGAGTCTTTGGCTATACTTTTTCTAGGATCATAAGTTCGATCACCAACTATTGGTAGCTTTTTAGATGATAAGTGAACTCTTATTTGATGAGTTCTACCAGTTTCAATAGCAATATCTAAAATGGAATAGTTGCCAATTTTTTTACATGATCTAATGGATGTTAAAGCCTCTTTGCCATCAGATCTTATAGTCATCTTGGTTCTATTAAATTTGTCTCTCCCAATTGGTTCGTCAATAGAAGAACTTCCAAGCGTTGAGCCAACAACAATAGCTGTATATTCTTTTGTAATTTTTCTTTGTTGCATTTGATTAATAAAGTAGTTTCTAAACTGTTCATTTTTAGCAATCAGCAATGCACCTGAAGTATCTTTATCAAGTCTGTGGACTATTCCACTCCTTGGAAGATGTGCTAATTCTGGATATTTGAAAATTAATCCATTTGCAAGAGTGTTATCAAAACATCCTGAACCTGGATGCATAACTAAACCAGGTGGTTTATTAATGATAATAAAATCCTCTGTTTCATGATGAATTTTAAAATTTATATTTTGTCCTTCCCAAGAAACTTTTTTCTCTTCATTAGGATTTATTTCAATTTCGTCATCTTCATGAACATTTTCTTTTGGTTTTGCAAGATCACCATTTACTAGAATTCTTCCTTCTAGTATCCATTTTTTTATCTGAGTTCTTGAAAAATCAGGAAAAATTTCAGCTGCAACTTTATCCAATCTATTATTAGAAAGATCAAATGGTACGTTTTTTATTTTTATCATATGAACTTATTTAAAAAAAACTAATCAAAATAAATGTTTTAAACTTTTCAATCAATTATGCAGGTAAAATATACATACAATGAAACATGAAAAAAAAATTTTCTTCGCCACCTATTTAATTATTGTAACTTCTGTTCTTGCTGGTTGTAGTTCTGATGGACCAGAGATAGAGCAGCCTGAAAAAGTTTACTATGATCTCGCCCAAAGAAGAATAGAAAGTAAAAATTATATTGCTGCAATTGAATCTCTTCAGGCTATAGAAACAAGATATCCTTTTGGAAGATACGCGGAGCAAGCTCAGGTTGAATTAATTTATGTTTATTTTATGAATGGTGAAAATTTAGCAGCTCATGCTGCAGCAGAAAAGTTCATAAGGTTACATCCGAGGCACCCAAATATAGATTATGCATATTTTATGAAGGGATTGTCTAGCTATACACGCGATACAAGCATCCTTGTTAGGATTACTGATACAGATATTTCAAATAGAGATATAAGTGGAGCAAAAGAATCTTTTGCAGAGTTATCAGAATTTCTTACAAGATTTCCTGATAGTCAATA
>DDCV01000168.1:2232-3240 GCA_002335845.1 Rickettsiales bacterium UBA1997
AGCTCATGTTGCAGCAATAAGACGAGCAAAATACGTGATTGAAAATATTCCAAATTCGAGTGAGGGTTATAGAGCACTAAAAATTCTTGAGAAATCATACAAAGCCTTAGGCTATCAAGAACTTTACGATGATATAAAAAAAATTATTAATCTTAACTATTCACAATAAATTCTAAAAAATTGAAACCAAGAATTCAAAATTGATTAAATGGTTTTTTTAAAAATTCTTCCATTACTAATTCCTCTATTAATTTTTCTATTGCCAATTATTTTTAGAACGTATTTAAAATCTGCTTTCATAAAAAAAGATAAGAAAAGAAATGAATTAATGGTTATATGTTCTAACTGCGGTACATATGCTCATGAATCTCTAATAATCAAAAAAAATGGTATAAGTTTTTGCTCCAAGGAATGTGCTAAAACTTAATAAGGGTTTAGTTGTTGTGAAATCTTCTTCTTTCTGGAGGAAGTGGAGTATTTAAGAAGGTAAAAAAGTAATGAACTAAAATAAGAATTGCTATGTCTTCAGTACTTATTAGCAATCTGCTAAGTCCTAGCCCGCCTATGAAGACAATTATGCAATTTATTAGGCTCCATCTTAGTGTTACATAATGTATGCATGCAAATACAAGGTTGCTAAATATAATTGCAGACATCATGCCAAATGTATCTATTAGGATAATAGGTAACATCATTCTAAAAGCAAACTCCTCAACTACAGAAATAAAAAATAAGTAAGTTAACCAAGCTAAATGAATACGTTCAATCTCATACCCTTTCCTTAGATAAAAGAGAAAGAAAAATAATAATATTGCAAATAATGCGATCAAATAAAAAATTGTCGACGATATCAAGGGTTGAATGTAAATGCTATTAACAAATGACTCAAATGAAAAAAAAATAAAAATTCCTGCTGTCATAGACATGGTTAAAAAATGACGAGTTAATACTTGATTAAATTTATTTATAAGAGGACTTTTATTTGTACCTGGTCGCTGCAGTCTTTTT
>DDCV01000172.1 GCA_002335845.1 Rickettsiales bacterium UBA1997
TTAAAGATGGTTTTTGGCGTAGAACCAAAAGTAGGAAGGTTAAATGCGGTATTGCGCCATCTTTGATTTACAAAAAATAAATCTACTTACTTTGCAAAGCTCCAGCTGGTTTTGCCGCCAACGATATCTTCTAGGATTATGTTTTTTTCCAATAAATTATTACGGATTTCGTCAGCTTTTTTGTAATCTTTACTTTGTTTAGCTTCAAGGCGTAGATTGATTTGTTGCTTGATATACTCTTCACTAATTTTACTTTTATGATCTTTGTTGTTTTTTAGCAAATTGCTATCAATCAATCCTAGGAAATTTAGAGCTAATATTAATTGTCTTTTAGCATCTTGATCTTTTTTAGCTTTTTTGCTAACTTCATGAAGCAAGGCAATGACCTTGGCAATATTAAAATCATCAGCTAAAAATTTTAATATCTGCTTCAGGTAATTATTCTTATCATCTGCAAAATCTATTTTTCTGAAAATATCCTCAATTTCATTAAGAGTTAACACAGAATTTTGATCTAGATTTTCACAAAATTTAGTAATTGATTTTTCTGCATCTTCAAGAGCTTTATCATTAAAATCTAACGGCTTGCGATAATGAGTCGAAAGCAAAAGATAACGAATTATGGCGCCTGAAATATTTTTATCCAATAAATCTCTAACGGTAATAAAGTTTTTGAGAGATTTACTCATTTTTTCGCCATGAACTGTTAAAAATCCATTATGAATCCAGTAATTAGCAAAATTTGAGCCTTGATTAGCGCATCTACTTTGAGCTATTTCATTTTCATGATGAGGAAATTGTAAGTCAGCACCGCCACCGTGAATATCGAAATTTTCACCAAGATATTTTGAACTCATAGCAGAGCATTCAATATGCCAACCCGGACGCCCTTTGCCCCAAGGGCTGTCAAATATTGATGAAATATCATCATTTTCATTAGCTGGCTTCCACAACACAAAATCAAGTGGATTTTTTTTATATTTTGCCACCTCAATTCTAGCTCCAGAAATCATTTCATCTAAATTTCGATTCGCTAATTTGCCATAATCTTTAAAAGAGCTGACATCAAATAAAACATGATTTTCATTTTTATAAGCAAAGCCATTTTCTATTAGATTCTCTATGATTTTTATCATATCAGCGATATGTTCGGTGGCTTTTGGCTCAAAACTAGGCCTCAAAACATTGAGCGCGTCCATATCTTGATGAAAAAATTCAATGATTTTTTGCGTTAATTCATTAATTGTAATACTTTGATTTTTGGCTGATTGGTTAATTTTATCATCAACATCGGTTATATTTCTTACATAAGTTACTTCATCAAAAGAAATACGAAAAAAGCGATAAAATAAATCATAGATTACCACCGATCTGGCATTGCCAAGATGCGGCCTTTCATAAACCGTTGGTCCACAAACATAGAGCTTGAGATGATTTGGATTAATTAGTGATAGTTGTTTTTTTTGTCTTGATAAGGTATCAAAAAAGCTGATGGGAAGATGCATTATTTTAGATAGAGATTTTCAATGATTTTTTTACGCAAAAAATTTAAACTTCTTGAGCCGCTATAGCTCATAATCAATTGCCCTTCACTATCAACTAAGGCGCTAAAAGGTATGCGACCATTATAATTGATGTTATTTTTAAGCAAAAATTCTTTAAAACCATTGCGTGAATTTAGATAAAATGGTTTAAAGTAAATTGCGCCAAATTGCTGCAAATATTCTTGCAATTTTACTGAGTCAAGATCTTTGTCAATTGCTACGGCTAAAAAATTAAGCTTAGTATTTTGAAATTCTCGTGCCACTTCATTTATTGTATCGAAATTTTTTAAGCAAGATCCGCACCAAGTTGAATAGAAATATATTAAGCTTAGCTTTGTTTTTTGCGGATAAAATTCATTATGCAGCTCAATAGGATCTATTCCGATAGGACTCTGCTTGTGAAAAGTGATGTTATTTGAAGGATTGATTTCAACATCATATTTCGCTACTCTTTCAACATAAAAATACCATATTGCCAAAGAGCAAATTGTGGCGATTGCAATAATAACAAAAAACATTTTGCTTTTAGATTTAATTTCCTGAAATCTCTTACTTCTTTGCGCTTTATTAAAAGCTATAATTTTTTTTTGCGAGTCTGACACAAAATGATAATTAAAATTAAAAATCTAAGAGTAAAAACAATAATTGGTGTTTATGATTTTGAACAAACAATTAAGCGTGATATAATTATAAATGCAATTATAGAAACCAATGATGAAAAATCATTAACAAGTGATAATCTTAAAGACACATTAGATTATGATGAAATCGTTAATAATATAAAGCATGTTATAAAAAATAATAATTTTAAGCTCATAGAAGCAATGGCTGGAGCAATGTTAAAAGCTATTACTCAAGATAAAAGAATTAATAATTGCACTCTAGAAATTGATAAAGTTGGAGCTGTTAAGGATGTTGACTCTCTGTCAATCACGCTAAATTATAATAAAAATGGACAAAACTGAAGCAACATTAGCTAATATTTCGCGACAGCTAAAGATAAAAAAAATAATTAAATCCACCTGCTATATTGCGATATTTATCGCTATTGCATCCTATGCTTCTTTTGGTTTACAAAAAAGCCAAGCTATCAAGCTGGTTAATGATTACAAAAAAAATAAAAAAAATTTTGTTACCGAAAAGACCATGATAAATCCCTCAATAAAGATCAAATATAATGACAATGAAATTTATAATATAAAAGCTAAAAAAGCCTTTCATCAGGATGATAGTGAGGCAATTTTGGAAAATGTAGAAGCTCAAGGCAATATTGGAAAAATAACCGCAGGGAGATTGAAGATAAGTCAAGAAGGAGATCGTCTTATTTTTAGCGAAAATCCAATTCTGATATTAAACAAAAAATAATTGGCATAACCTCAATATTTATATATAGAGACTTTATGCTACACAATAAAATAAATTATAAAAATTTAGGCTATTAAAATCTTTTTTATAAAAAATGGTCGGGGCGAAAGGATTTGAACCTCCGACCCTCTGGTCCCAANNCCAGGCTGCGCTACGCCCCGACATAAAATGATAAGTAGAGATGTTTTTAAAAATCCAAAATTAAATCAACATTGACATTAATAACAATGCAAGAATAAATAACAACAATATTTAACCTACAATGAATCAAACATAAACCCACCGAAAAAGTCAACTATGAAAAAATCATTTTTTGTTTTTACTCTGGTTTTTACTTTGGCTTTTACAGCATTTTCAACTCTAATTTTTCCAAAAAAATTATTAGCTTGGGATGGCTATGATTACGAAACTAATTCAGCAATTGAAATTGGTTCGGGAAATCTAGTTCGTGAAGGGTTGGTGTTTGAATATTTCGATTCTAGATCTAATGAATATCGCTCTGCTGAAGTGATAGAGCTTAACTCTTTGGGCGACGAGTCCGAACTTATAGTTATAGATCTTGAAGATGATAAACAAAGAACCTTTATAATGGAATAGATGAAAATTAGCATAATTATTTCTGTTTTTAACGGCGCCAAATATCTTGAAGAGGCAATAACATCATTTCTTATTCAAAATTATGCAGAAAAGGAATTGGTTATAATTGATGCAAAATCAACTGATGATAGCCATAAAATTATATCTTCATATCAAAAAAAATTTCCCAAACTTATAAAATGGATCAAGGAATATGATTATGGCATTTCTAATTCTAGAAATATTGCTTTAAAACATATATCTGGCGATATTATCGGCTTCTTGGGCTGCGATGATATTTTGCATAAAAACTTTTTAGAAAATGCCAAATATTATATTGATCTTAGTCCAAATTTTGATGTAATATATTTTAATAACTACCATATTGGTTGTGATTATTCTTTTAATGACGCCGCGAGCAAAGATGTTACTAAGCGCAATTTGATAAAACTTTCTCCAATTGCATCTGGTGAAGCATTTTATTATAAAAAAGCAATTTTTGATAAATTTCAATTCAATGAAAATAACAAATATTGCATGGATTATGAGCTAAATATGGCCATAGTATCAAATAAAAAAAATAATGGTAAAAAACATACTTTTTACCCCGTAAATATCACGGCTGTTTTTAATCAAAATACTGGAGAGAATGTTTCAAGCGCCAATTCTTTGAAACAAAGAATTGAATCTGTTAAAGTACATTTTAAATATGCTGATACTATAATAGAAAAATTAAGAATTTTCTGGCGTGCAAAAAAGCTAATTACAAAAAATATAAATCTTTTTAGACAAATTAAAATTTAACAATGACTAAAAAAGCTTTAATTACTGGAATTACTGGACAAGATGGATCTTATTTAACCGAACTTCTTTTAGAAAAAGGTTATGAAGTTCATGGTATAATTAGGCGATCTAGTAGCTTTAATACAAGTAGAATAGATCATCTTTATAATGATTCAGAAATCCTAGATAAAAAACTCTTTTTACATTATGGCGATTTGTCCGATTCTTCATCATTATCAAGATTGCTTGAGAGAGTTGCTCCTGATGAAATCTATAATTTAGGAGCCCAAAGCCATGTTAAAGTTAGCTTTGAAATTCCAGAATATACCACTGATATTGATGCCACTGGCACAGTGAGATTGCTTGATGCCATTAGAGAAACTCGTATAAAAACCAAATTCTATCAAGCCTCTTCATCTGAAATGTATGGCAAAGTTGTTGAGGTTCCGCAAAGCGAAGCAACTCCATTTTACCCAAGAAGCCCTTATGCTTGCGCTAAAGTTTATAGCTATTGGATCACGGTAAATTATCGCGAAAGCTACGATATCTTTGCTTGCAATGGCACATTATTCAATCATGAATCGCCAAGAAGAGGGCAAACTTTTGTTACTCGCAAAATTACTCATGGTTTAGCACAAATTCTAGCTGGAAAGGCCGATAAAATTTATTTAGGAAATCTAGATGCCAAAAGAGATTGGGGGTTTGCTGGTGATTATGTTGAAGCTATGTGGCTGATGCTACAGCAAGATAAGCCAGATGATTATGTTATCGCAACTGGTGAAACCTATAGTGTTAAAGACTTTTTAAAAGAAGCCTTTTCTTATGTTGATCTTGATTGGGAAAAATATGTTGAGATTGATCAAAAATATTTCCGCCCTGCCGAGGTTGATTTGCTCATAGGTGATCCAACAAAGGCTAAAGAAAAGCTAGGCTGGGAGCCAAAGGTTAAGTTCAAAGAGTTAGTAAAAATGATGGTTGATTCTGATCGCAAATTATATGGCTGTTAATTATGAATATAAATTCCAAAATTTATATTGCGGGACATAACGGCATGGTGGGATCGGCAATTTGTCGAGAATTAAAGCTGCAAGGCTATAAAAACATAATCACCCAATCTAGATTAGAATTAGACCTTCTTAATCAAAATCAAGTTAAAGATTTTTTTGATAAAACAAATCCCGAATATGTATTTTTAGCTGCGGCCAAAGTTGGTGGCATTGAGGCCAATAGAAGCCAACCAGCTGAATTCATCTATGAAAATCTACAAATCCAAAATAACATAATTCACAATTCCTATCTCAATAAAGTTAAAAAGCTTATATTTTTAGGTAGCTCCTGCATTTATCCCAAATTTGCTAAACAGCCAATTAAGGAAGAATATTTATTAACTGGCGAGTTAGAGCCAACAAATTATGCCTATGCCATTGCCAAAATTGCTGGCGTCAAAATGTGCCAAGCCTATAATGAGCAATATGGTTGCAATTTCATATCAGCAATGCCCACCAATCTTTATGGTATCAATGACAATTTTGATTTAAAAACCTCTCATGTACTCCCTGCCCTAATTCGTAAATTTCACGAAGCAAAAATAAACAACGCTGAATTTGTTGAGGTTTGGGGATCGGGAGAGCCTAAAAGAGAATTTTTGCATGTCGATGATTTAGCCAAAGCTTGTATTTTCATAGCAAATAGCGATATTGCACATGAAGATATAATTAATATCGGAACTGGCCAAGATCTATCAATTAAAGATTTAGCTGAATTGATCAAAAAAATTACTGGCTTTAAAAACAAAATACAATTCAATACCAATAAACCAGATGGCACTCCTAGAAAAATGCTAGATGTTAGCAAAATCAACAATTTAGGCTGGAAGGCCAAAACCAATTTAGCAGATGGCGTGAAAAGGGTTTATGGGTGGTATAAGCGGTATAGTGTAAATAATTAATTGGGTTCTTACATATGGCATTTAGGGTATTAAAACTTATCAAGTGTAGCAACACACTAAAGAATACAACAATATATATTATTTTCTATAAAATTAGTATCGAGCTTAAGCATCATTTTTATAAAAATTTACAAAAAATTTTACCATCATCTTCAGAAAAAGTTGCAAGATCTCTTGCCAAGAATCAAGACAAGAAACTCAAACTTATATATCTAAAAGAACATGAGAAAGAAATAAAAAAAAGAGCAAATTACGACCTGGCAGATTTTTTAAATTTATCCAAAGATATTCCTTATCACATAACACCAGAAAAATATAAACCAAACGACTTTTATTACAATGCCCTTACTTTAAAAAAATATGCAGGTATTAACGAAAGTAGCTTTATTAGCGCAACTATGGAGCATGGCTCCTACCTAGCAGATGACTATTACTGGGATTCTGACATCAACTTCCCTTTTAATACAATAATTGTAAATTCTAACCTTAGAAAGAATGTACTTTCTAAAGCTTGTAATAAAAATATTGAGGTAGTAGGTCCTTATATTGCATACGCGCAGAGTTTATTAACCGCCAGCCAAGTTCAAAAGGAAAAAAAAAGGTTAGGCAAAAATTTACTAGTATTTCCCATGCATTCTACTCACTGGATTGATGTTAACTATAATATTCAGGAATTCATAAAACAAATTAATCATATTGCTAAGGAATTTAATAGTGTTAGAATTTGTATGTATTGGAAGGATATATTAAGAGGTGATTATAAACCATATAAGGAAGAAGGATTTGAAATTGTTTGTGCGGGACATATTTATGAGCCTCACTTTTTACCTAGATTGCGTAGCTTAATAGAAATATCTGACCATACAATGTCAAGCCAAGCTGGCACACAATTATGCTACTCTATATATTTAGATAGACCTCATCTTTTATATCAAAATGATTCCGAATTAGTTGTTCACTTAGATGAGATTAAAAACGATACAGATAATAGAGCTAAAAAGGTAGCTGATGGTAATAATTTTAAAGAAATACACGCTGTTTTTTCAGAATTCTCTAGCGGCATAACGAAGGAGCAATATAATGTTGTTGATAAATATTGGGGTATTTCAAGCGTAAAATCAAAAGAAGAATTAAGAGATTTATTACTTAATGTTAGAAAAATAGGCAAGTTAACAACTTAGAATGGAAGTTTATTAAAAAATAATTTAAAAACCTAAGGAGCCACTATTGTCAATAATTAGAACTTTAGAGAAATCGCAAAACTTACCAAAAAACCAATAGCTATACCCCCTAGATAATATAAATTTTAACAAATGCTTAACTTCTGCACCTTATTCGACTCAAACTATCTACTTCGTGGCTTAGCTCTCTATAATTCACTAAAAAATCAATGCACCAATTTTCATCTTTACATTTTTGCTTTTAACGATCTTTGCTTTGAAACTTTATCTAAATTAAACCTAGATAATGCTACTATTATCAAATTAAAAGATTTTGAAGATGATGAATTGCTAAAAATAAAACCTTCTAGATCAAAAGGTGAATATTGTTGGACATGCACTCCTTCAATCATTCTTTATAGTATAACAAAATTTCAATTAGATCACTGCACCTATTTAGATTCTGACATTTTCTTTTTTAGCGATCCCAAAATCTTAATTGATGAAATGGGCAAAAAATCAGTATCAATGACCTTGCACAATTTTCATCCTAATCACGATCAAAGTGAAGCTTCGGGCAAATATTGCGTGCAATTTATGACTTTTAGAAATAATAAAAAAGGCTTAGAAGTTTTAAAATATTGGCGCTATAAATGTATTGAATGGTGCTTTAATCGCCATGAAGACGGTAAATTTGGTGATCAAAAATATCTTGATGACTGGATGACTAGATTTGATTGTTGTTATGAGATCTCAAATATTGGAGCTGGAATTGCGCCGTGGAATTTAGAGAATTTTCAAATTTTTAGAGAAAAAGATCAAATAATATGCAAAAAACATGATAATTCATTGTCTTTTCCAGTAGTTTTTTATCACTTTCACAATCTAAGATTTGAAAATAGTAACCTTGCCAAACAAATTGGTTATAAAATAAACCCCCATATTTGTTCTTTATTTTATATTAAATACCTCAAGGAAATCAATAATATCTTTAAAAAAGTAAAAAATCTTGCAAAAAATCAATTTTTTGATTTTAATAAAAAAACCTCTTTATATAAATATTTTTCAACAAAAGTGATAAAAAATAATTATCAGTTTAATAAAAAGGGCTTAATAAAATTCTAATATGGCTTATATCATAAATTTAAAATCAAATAAAGATGATCGTGGAGAATTAATAGCGGTCGAAGACAATCAAGTTGGATTTGATATTAAGAGAACTTATTTTATTAAAAACCCAATTGGTAAACGCGGCGGTCATCGCCACAAAAAATCATATCAAGCCTTGATATGCCTAAGTGGTAGCTGCACAATATATAATAATGACGGCTATAAAGAAGATAATTTTGCGATGGATTCTCATGATAAATGTCTCATTTTAGAGCCAAAAGATTGGCATATTATGCAAGATTTTAGCCCGTCTTGCATACTTCAAGTGCTATCATCGACTAATTATGATGTTAATGATTACATAGACGAACCTTATAAATAAATCATGAAAGGAATTATTCTAGCTGGAGGCAGCGGCACAAGATTAGCACCATTAACTAATGTTATGAGCAAGCAATTGCTGCCGGTTTATGACAAGCCAATGATTTGCTATCCGCTAGCAACATTAATGAGCATAGGCATTAGGCAAATTTTGATAATAGCAAAATCTGACGATATCCCAAATATCAAAAAATATCTGGGCAATGGTAGAGATTTAGGAATTAGACTCAGCTATGAAGCGCAAGATGAGCCTAAAGGAATTGCAGACGCTTTTATAATTGGTGAAAAATTTATTGGCAAAAGTCCGGTTTGCTTGATTTTGGGAGATAATATTTTTTATGGCTCCGAAGTTGGCGTTGAATCAATGCAAAAAAACTTCGAAAAAATGACCAAAAAAGAGATAAGCGCTTTTATCTTCGCTTATCATGTGTCGGATCCCGAAAGATATGGCGTTGTTGAGTTTAATAATGAAGATCAAGAAAAGGCTATTTCTATTGAGGAAAAACCACAAAATCCAAAATCAAATTGGGCGGTAACGGGTTTTTATATTTACGATAATGATGTGATAGAAATTGCTAAAAACCTAAAGCCATCCGCCCGAGGTGAGTTGGAGATAACTGATATAAATAATGTTTATCTAAAAAAAGATAAATTAGGAGTCATAACCTTTAAAAGAGGATTTGCTTGGCTTGATGCTGGAACTCCTGACTCATTAATAGATTCAGCGCAATTCATCCAAACTATCGAAAAAAGACAAGGCCTAAAAATCGCCTGCTTAGAAGAAATATCCTATCGCAAAGGCTTTATATCAAGGCCTGAGTTGAAAAAAATATCCCAAAAATATAACAATAATTCTAGCTACAGATCATACCTTAACTTAATTAAATAATTATACATGTTAAACGGAAAATCTATATTGATAACTGGAGGCACTGGCTCTTTTGGGAAAAAATTTACCGAGACAATATTGAAGAAATTTCCTGATATTGAAAAAATTGCTATTTTCTCACGAGATGAATTTAAGCAGTTTGAAATGTCAAACCTTCCACAATTTAAAGATAACAATAAAATAAGATATTTTATTGGAGATGTACGAGATAAAGAAAGATTATTGAGAGCTTTTGATGGAATTGATATAGTCATTCACGCTGCAGCGCTAAAACAGGTCCCAGCTTGTGAGTATAACCCATTTGAAGCTGTAAAAACCAATATTATAGGAGCGCAAAATGTTATTGAAGCAGCAATTGATAAAAATATAAAAAAAGTTGTCGCGTTAAGCACTGATAAAGCATGCTCTCCAATAAATTTATACGGCGCAACAAAATTATGTTCCGATAAATTATTTATTGCAGGAAATGTATATTCTGGATCAAAGAATACTATATTTTCGGTTGTTAGATATGGCAATGTAGCAGGTAGCAGGGGTTCAGTAATCCCCTTCTTTCAAAAATTATTAAGAGAAGGGGCAACAGAAATTCCTATAACAGATGAAAGAATGACTAGATTTTGGTTAAAGCTTGATGAGGCTGTTGAAATGGTAATTGAATCGCTTGAAAAAATGATCGGTGGTGAGTTATTTGTGAAAAAAATTCCTTCCGTCATGGTAACTGATATCGCAAAAGCAATAGCTCCAGATTTACCGATAAAGATAGTTGGTATTAGGCCTGGTGAAAAAGTACATGAAAGAATGATCTCATGCGAAGATGCCATAAATTCTATTGAAATGGAAAATTACTACATAATAATGCCAAATGATTCAATATATAGCAAATATCTCAAATATAATGGAAAGAAATTGCCTCATGATTTTGAGTATCATAGTGGCAACAACGAAAAGTGGCTTACTATTGAACAAATAAAAAGCTTTATAGATGAAATCAAAGAATAAATATAATTACGGCAAGCAATCTATAGATTGGCGTGATATAATAAGTATTTTAAAAGTTTTAAAATCCAATTTCTTAACCCAAGGTCCGGAGGTTAAAAAATTCGAAGATGCAATTTGTCAATATACCGGCGCCAAATATTGTGTAGCAGTTTCTAGCTGTACTGCCGGACTTCATATCGCTATGCACGCTCTTGACATAAAAGAAGGCAACGAAGTGATAACTTCACCAATCACATTTCTAGCTTCAGCAAATTGCGCTTTATATGTTGGCGCTAATACAAAATTTGCAGATATTGATCCCAATACAGCCTGCATTTCTGAATTTGAGATAGAAAAAAACATAACCAAAAAAACTAAAGCTATAATTCCTGTTCATTTTGCTGGCCAGTCTTGCGATATGGAAAAAATAAAAGAAATTTCCGATAAGCACAACTTATTTATCATTGAAGATGCGGCTCACGCCATAGGCTCTGACTACAAGGGATCTAAAGTTGGATCTTGTAAATTTTCTGATATGACAATTTTTTCTTTTCACCCCGTCAAGAACATGACTACCGGAGAAGGCGGCGCCATTACAACTAATGATATCGATATTTACAAAAAACTTCTATTATTAAGAAGTCATGGCATGACAAAAGATAGCAATGTTTTAACTAAAAATGATGGTCCTTGGTATTATGAATGTCATAATTTTGGCTTTAACTATCGCATGACTGATATTCAAGCTGCGCTAGGAATATCGCAATTAAAAAAAATTGAAAAATTCAAAAAAAGACGAAGAGAAATAGTAAATTTTTACAAACAATCTTTTGCCAGTGACGAGAGATTTGATTTTTTAAAAGAGAATGACTGCTCTAATGCATGCTTCCACCTCTTTCCACTACTAATAAATTTTGATAAAATCAAATTATCAAAAAAAGAGGTTGTAAAAAAATTACAAGAAAAAGGAATTGTCACTCAGATTCATTATATCCCAGTTCATCTGCAGCCAATTTACCAAAAGCTAGGATTCAGGGATGGTGATTTTCCAAAATCTGAAGAATACTACAAAAAAGCCATTTCCTTACCAGTTTACTACCATTTAGACAATAGAGATTTAGTAAAAATTACTAACATTATAAAAAATATTACCCAATAAATGTATCTTTATTACTTAGAGTTAGCAAAAATGTCTGATTCTAATGAGTTATTTAAACTTGCTAACGATTTAGAGATTAGAAGAAATTCTTTTAATGAAGACAAAATTAACATCATAGACCATGAGAATTGGCTTAGAGAGGTAGTTCAACAAAACAAATCATGGCTTTATTTGGCAAAAACAAAAGATAATCAACTTATTGGCTCCCTGAGATTTGATAAAAAAGAAAAAAATTGCTTTGTAATATCTATTCAAATAAGTAAAAACTTTCGGGGGAGGGGTTTCTCAAAAAGAATTATTATTAAAGGAATAAAAAATTTAAGCTTAAAAAATAAAAATCCATCCATTACGGCCTATATTAAGAAAGATAATATAAAGTCATTGAGAGCATTTATCTCTGCCGGCTTTATTTTATTGGGTCAAGAATTTATAAAAAACAATATGTCATATGTTCTAAGATATGAAAAGTATTAATAGAAATACCTCGGGAAAACCCTTCATAATTGCCGAAATGTCTGGTAATCACAACCAGTCACTAGAAAAAGCTCTAGAAATTGTTGAAGCTGCAGCTAAATCCGGGGTAGATGCACTTAAGATTCAAACATATACTGCCGATACTATGACTCTCGACTTATCTGAAAATGAATTTTTTATTAAAGATAGAGAAAGCTTGTGGCAAGGCAGTTCATTATATGACCTCTACAAAAAAGCTTACACTCCTTGGGAATGGCACAAACCAATTTTTGATAAGTGTAAAGAATGTGGCATTATTGGATTTAGCTCTCCTTTCGATTCTTCAGCAGTTGATTTTTTAGAAAGCCTTGATGTGCCACTTTACAAGATAGCCTCCTTTGAAAATATTGATATACCATTGATTAAGAAAGTAGCGCAAACTGGTAAGCCAGTTATTATATCAACTGGTATGGCTAATATTGCTGAAATATATGAGGCTGTTAATACACTGAAAGATAATGGTTGCAAGGATATTACTCTTCTAAAGTGCACCAGTCAATATCCAGCACCTCCTGAAGATGCAAACTTATCCACTATTGCACACCTACAGCAATTTTTTCCCGATTGTAAAATAGGCTTATCTGATCACACCATGGGAATTGGCGTTGCTATTGCAGCAGTTGCCTTGGGAGCTAAAGTAGTTGAAAAACACTTCACTATTGATCGAGATGAAGGTGGTGTTGATTCAGCTTTTTCAATGGAACCAAGTGAAATGAAATCCTTAGTTGCTGAAACAGAAATAGCCACCAAGTCAATTGGTAAAATTTACTATGGGATTAGCACAAAAGAAAAATCTTCTCTCAAATTTCGCAGAAGTCTCTATGTTGTACAAGATATTGAGGCTGGCAGCATATTGACAAAAGATAATATGCGCTCTATTAGACCCGGCCATGGACTACCGCCCAAATATTATGATATTTTGCTAGGCAAGAGAGTCAAAAAAGATTTAAAAAAGGGTACGCCGCTAAATTGGGGTCTTTTAAATTAACTACTTTATTTTGTAACAAAACTTTAATTAATTATTTGTGGTGTATAAATTTACAAATTCTGAAAAACTGCTAAAGCTTGCTACATCCTTAATTCCAATTGGCGCTCAGACATTCTCAAAATCCATTACTCAATTTCCGCTTGGAGTTTCTCCATATTTTACCAAAAGCGCTCGAGGCTCGAAGCTCATTGATGTAGATGGTAATAAATATATTGATTTTTGCTCCGCCCTTGCCTCAGTTAATCTTGGATATCTTGATAAAGATGTTGTAAAGTCTGTTACTAATCAGGTAAAAAAAGGTAGCATATTCTCTTTATCACATGAGATGGAAATAGAACTTGCCAGAAAATTATCCAATATCATTCCTTGTTGTGAAATGGTTAAATTTGGTAAAAATGGATCTGATGTTACCTCTGCAGCCATCAGAGTTGCTAGAGCCTATACAAAAAAAAATATAGTTTTAGTTTGTGGATATCATGGCTGGCAAGATTGGTATATTTCATCAACCTCAAGAAATAAAGGCATACCTTTAGAAGTGCGTAACTTAACCAAGAAATTTGATTATAATAATATCGAGTCACTAGAAAATATTTTTAAGCAGCATAAAGATGATGTTGCTTGTGTTATTATAGAGCCAATGAATAAATTTTTTCCAAAAGATAATTTTTTAGAAAAGGTAAAGGATATTACTCATAAAAACGGATCTTTACTAATTTTTGACGAAATGATTACTGGTTTTAGATTTAAAATTGGTGGAGCAAGCGAATACTTTAGAGTTACTCCAGATTTAGCAACTTTTGGCAAATCTATGGCAAATGGCTACCCAATTTCAGCTATATGTGGCAAGGCTAAATACATGAAAATGTTTGAAGAGGTTTTTTTCTCTTTTACGTTTGGTGGAGAACTGGTATCAATGGCAGCAGCCATAGCAACAATTAACAAAATCCAAAAATGCAATGTGATCGATGAAATTGCAAACAAGGGGAAAAAAATAAGAGAAGGGGTTCAGAAGATAATAGATAAAAATAATCTACATAATCATTTCTCAATAACCGGTCATCCATCATGGCTTTTTCTAGATTTTAAACCAAATAATGGCTATAGCGAAAGTGAAATAAAAACTCTTTTCTTGCAAGAAATTTTTCAATGCGGGATTATTACCTTAGGAACACATAATTTAATGCTGGCTCATAGTTCAAAAGACATCAATTTTTTAATAAATGCTTACAAAAAAGTCTTGCCAAAAATTGCTAGAGTAATTGACAGTAAAGAATTAACCAAGCATCTAAAGTGTGCTCCTATTGAAATGCTGTTTAAGGTTCGATGACAAATTTAATTTTAGGAACTGCAAATTTTGGCAATAATTATGGCATTACAAATGGCATAATTAACCAAAAATCTACAAAAAAAATCTTAGATTTAGCCAAGAAAAAAAACATCAAAACAATAGATACCGCGTATCTATATAATAACTCTTATGAGGCCTTATCAATAGCTAATATTGGTGATTTTAGAATAACAACCAAAACACCAAAGTTCTTAGAATTTAGCAATGAAAATGAATTATTGAATTCTTTATATAAATTTATCGACAAAACTGATGAGTTACTTGGCTTGAAAAATGTTGAAGCTATATTATTTCACAACTCTGCAGATCTGTCATCGAAATACGGATCTTTACTATACAAAAAACTAAAAGAATTAACAAAGTCATACAATGTTAAGATTGGTATTTCAGTTTATGATGAAGCCGAATTATTGTTAGCAAATGAATATGATATCGATATTGTTCAGGCGCCTTTAAATATTTTTGATCAAAGATTTATAGCACGAGATATTAATAAATTTTTTAAAAGCAAAAATATTGAGTTGCATGCTAGATCTATTTTTCTGCAAGGATTGTTATTAATGGACTTAGAGTTTGTTAAGCAAAAACACCCAATGATATTACCACATATTTTAGATCTTGATACTAGATGCCTAGAGTTAGGAGTTTCAAAATTAAATATTTGTTTATCTTTTATAAAAAGCGTCAGAAGCTTGTCATACTGCGTTATTGGTTGTAGTAGCGCTGAAAATTTACTGGAAATTGTTAATTGTATTGATGAGATGGAGAGAAAAAATAAATTAGAGATAAATTTTAGTAATTTTCATGTAAACAATTCTTCAATAACAGATCCTAGAAAATGGCAAAAAATTTAGCAATCATTACTGCAAGAGGAGGAAGCAAAAGAATACCTAAGAAAAATATAAAAAACTTTTTTGGTAAACCAGTTATTGCTTATACAATTCAAAGCGCTTTGGAAAGCAGAATATTTGACAAGGTTATTGTCTCAACTGATTGCAATGAAATTGCACAAATTGCAAGACAATATGGGGCAGAAATTCCGTTCATGAGGTCCAAAAAAAATTCAAATGATTCCGCATCAACAGCTGATGTTTTATTTGAAGTTTTGCAGGAATATAAAAAAGTAAATTTTTTACCAAAATATGCCTGCTGTATCTACCCAGTTGCTCCTTTATTATTAAAAAATCATTATCAGCAGGCTTATAAAAAATTAATAGAAAATAACTTTGACTCCACTTTTGCCATTACCAAATATCCGGCCCCTATAGAGTGGGCGCTTGAAAAGAGTGGAAAAAAAATATTTTCTACAAATAAAGAGTCACTAGCCTTGCGTAGCCAAGATATAAAAGAAAAATATTATGATGCTGGGCAGTTTTATTTTTTTGATGTTTTCAGGTTCTTAAGTTACAAATCCATAATAACAAATAATTCTGGCTGGATTGAGATGAATTCTTTAGAATGTCAGGATGTAGATAATTTGGATGATTGGAATATGCTGGAAGCTAAGTGGCTAGCAAGATCAATAAAAAAAGGGCAACAAGAATGAAAAAAAATCATATACTAGAAACTGATAGATTGCGTCTTACAATGCTAACAAAAAAAAACATCACAAACGATTATGTTTCCTGGCTTAACGATCCAGAAATTAACCAATTTCTTGAAAGTAGATTTCAAAAACATACGATTGAGTCTCTAGAAAAATTTTTTTATGAAACAGATCAAAGAGATGACATATATTTTTTTGCAATAAATCATAAAGATCATAATCTTCATATTGGTAACATAAAAATTGGACCAATTGATTATAGTAATAATTGTACTTCTGTTGGATATATTATCGGAAACAAAAATTTTCATGGTCAAGGCTTTGCCAGTGAATCGTTAAAAAGAGTTTGTGAATTTTGCTTCCATGATTTAGATTTATTTTTTATTGATGCTGGAGTTGTTGCTACAAACAAGGCTAGTATAAAATTGTTAGAGAGGTGCAAATTTAAAAAATATAGCACAGCCCCAAAGAAATGTAATCTTGTTTACAAAAGAGATGATGAACTTAGGTATTATATTAACAGGGATGATTATGTTTTTATTTCTTCGTCAAAAAGTTTGTAACTGAGTCAAACATTTGCCTCATATTTTCTTAAATTTAATATTCAGGGTAGATGTTAGTTATTTGGATATTATTTTGAATAAAGATAGTCTAGTTACCAAAAACACAATTCCTTTTGAGATTAAAGAAAGTCAAACTCAAGATATCGACAATGAGGAAGATTGGAAAATGGCTGAGTTAAAATTTAAACTATTTAAGAAGAATAATTCAATTAACTATTAATTATAATTCGGTGAAAAAAACAATTAACATAAACCCAAAAAATAAAAAACTAGCTCTTTTTTACGCTGAAGCCTCTCTTAAAATTGGCACTGGACATATTATGAGATGCTTAGTTTTAGCTAAATTTCTTAGTAAAAAAGGTTGGAATTGCAAATTTGTCTCCTCGCAAGAATCATATGAATTAATTCCTAATTTAAGAGATTTTGACAAAATCAAGCCAAGTGAAATGGAAAAAAATCCAATTACTAACGATCTTTTAGTGTTTGATAATTATCAGATTGATATTGAATATGAAAAAAAATTTAGAGCATATTCTAAAATAATAATGGTGATTGATGATTTATCTAATAGATCTCATCAATGCGATATTTTAATAGATCAGAATCTTGGATCAAAAAAAGACGATTACAATAATTTAGTTAACCAAGATTGCAAAATTTTAGCTGGATCTAGCTACGCTCTTTTAAGGAAAGAATTTTTTGAAACTAGAAATAAGTCTCTAGAAAAAAGAAAAAACACCACAAATATAAAAAAAATACTAGTTAATTTTGGTGGTAGCGACCTCAAGAATCATAGCTTAAAAGCACTAAAAGAAATTGAAAATTCTAGTTTTAATGGCGATATTGAGGTTGTTTTAGGCTTTAAATCTCCTAATTTAAAAGAAATTCAAGAATTTTCTAAATCTTCAAGAAATAACATCAAAATTCACAACTTAGCTAATATGGCGCAAATTATTCATGAATGCGATTTAGCCATAGCAGCTGGCGGAAGTAGCGCCTGGGAAAGATGTTGCTTGGGCCTTCCAACTTATGTCATTAAAATAGCCGATAACCAAGATAAAATCTATCAAGAACTTGGTTTTGCAGGAAGTTTTAATGAATTTTTAGAATATAGCCAACAAAATTATCAAAAATTAAGCCTAAAATTGTCTAATTATGTTGACGGAATGGGCACTGAAAGAGTATATAAAGAAATTGAATTTATTTGTAATTCGTGCGTGGAATTTAATATTAACTAAGCATGAGTTCCAGTAAATGTACCATCATTAAAATAAATAAATACTAGAGGTTTAGCATTATCTCCGCACAAAGCTTTAAGACTAATTTTAATATTTTTATGATTATCACGAATTTTCGTAATATCAAATACAGTTTTATTTGCGGACTTAGCAGCTAAGTGATATTTATTTTCTAATATTATCTGATCATCTTTGGCATCCAAAACTGCACAACCGGTCTCTACATTCCAAGACTCTAAAACATTGAGCTGGTAAATATGCATCTCTTTAACATTTTTGGTGTCAAACACATATTGCGACATCCAAAAATATGGCTTAGTGTTTTTATATTTTTGCTTGGTAATATATTGTTGCGGGTGAATCAGGGCTAGAGATTTATTATCAGGGCTGTGGTATAAGCAATAAAAATGACTACTTAAGGCATCTCCCAATATTCGCATTTTATTCAAAAAATGTATCGGCGAGATATATTTAACAGTAATAAGACCGTATTCAGGGGTAATAATTTCATTAAAAAGCTCTTTCACATCGATTGCTTTTGAGGTAAATTTTGATAACGATATTTTCTTATTCGCCAACTCTTTTCCAGAAAAATCAATGAGAGAAATTTTAAATTTTGATTTTTTATCATTATTATCTAGCAAAGAAAAGGATGTAAAATTAGTAAAAGAGATTTTGGTGCTAACCTTTCCATCATTTATAAATAATTGGCATATTTCAAAATTTTCATCATGACCAAAAACCTTATTTAAGTGGGATTTACGAAAGACTCTCTTGATCTCTCTGGCTATTTTATTCATTAATTAATGGCTTTTAAATTCTTAATAAAATTTTCTCTTATTTGAAAAAAATCCTTAGCTTTAGGGAAATAATAGTAAGGAGGCAAAGAATGTTCAATGGCAAGATTGCCACTTAAATTATTTTTAAGAACAGTAAATATTGGATATCTAGCATTATAGCCGCTAGCAATAACATTAAAGAATTTTAATTCCTTACCAAAATCTACTTTGCCTTTTAGATGCTTCTTTAAATCAAATTTATAGACTGAGTTATAATAAATTTTATCTTGCTGCTTGTGTAGCAATTGACCGGATTCAGATAAAATTGATATTATAATTGGCTCTTCATTTACAGTTTTTTGCTCCATTAATGGATTTAGAGCTAAAAAATAAACTGCACACTCTACATCACTACTAGTCCAGCATTTATGATTAATTAAGTTAATTGGCGAAAATAATTTTTGATCGGGATTATATGCAAAAGCATCATAAAGTAACGAACACACTTTTTCTCGATTATTTTTATTAAAATATTTAATACCATATTCTCGAGCCATAGTTGACTCATCCTCTCTTTCTTTATGACCCGTTACAATAATTAAATATTCTTTCGAGTAATTAAACTCAAAACCTATTTCACTTGAGTAAAGTTCACAAAATCCGTGACAAGGAATTGTTAACAAGGCCTCCTTCTTAAAAACCAATTCGCCATCATCATAGATTGATATATCGAAAACTGCCTCACCAAAATCTTTATATTCATCTCTTTTTTTATCTTCCTTAAATTCAGTTTGACCAAGGGAATTCCTGATAATTATTGAAAAATCAAGATCAAAGGAAAAACAACTTGCCAACGCAAAATTCTCTATTATTTTCATAAATATCCTTGTGGTTTTTTATACATAGATCAATAAGTAAATATCACCCTTCTAATTAATAATTCACTTTAAGTGAATAATTAATTGCAAATTCAACTTCAACCTTTTTCTAATTAAAAAATGAAGAGACTAAAATCCATTGCTATTGGCATCATTCCAATAGTATTCTTTTTTAAAAAAATCCACAATCTTTAAAATGATAGCTTTATTACTTGAGCATAAAAAAAATTTCAGGAGTAAATTTTATAGCTTTCTAACCATTGATAAGGTACTACTAGAAGCTGACCTTATAAGATATAAAAGACTAATAAAGTCGAATAATATAGATGTTGATAAGAATCTAGAATCGATTAGATTGCTTGATTATAGCAAAGAAAATTTCGATATTCATAACCCACTATTAACAAGAATTAATCAGATAGTTATACCTTTATCTGTTCTTAATTCCTTAGACAAGACTACTTCAAAAATTTTGTGTATCGGCTGCAGATTCGAAACTGAGCTTCTGTTGCTGGAAGGTTATGGATTTAAAAAAGAAAACATCGTCGGATTGGACACTTTTAGTTATTCTGATTGGGTAAAATGTGGCAATATGCACAAAATGGATTTTGACGATAATAGCTTTGATGTAATTTTGGCTTGCTGTGTTTTAACATATTCCACAGATTTAGATTCAGTTAGAAGTGAGTTTGCAAGAGTTCTAAAAAATGATGGAATTATTGCTATCAATTGCGATTCCACCTCAAGTGATCACATTGAAAATAAGCATCAAATTAATGATAAATACGCTTATTCTAAGAAAAATGAAGAGATTTTTAAAGAGGCTTTCAAGAATGGAGTTGAACGAATTCCCTCGTCATCATTTCATAAATTCTTATTTTTAGACAAGGTTAAAAATAATTATCTTGAAATAGAGTTTGATCAAAAGAATCAATAAACCTGTAGCTCTATATTTTCAATCAAAAAATAAACCATTAATTTAATGTTAAATTCTTTTATAATAGGATTTTCTGAAGAATGCTCTTTTCCAGAAATTATTGAAAAGCTTGAGAAAGATTATGTAATCAAAGTTTGCGAATGGGTTGTTACAAAAAATCGTGGCACTATTGATTTAATGGATTTTTATCATGGCAAAGAATTTCTCAAAAAAGAAATTAAGCATAGAGTGCCAAAAAAATTATATAGCGATCTTTATAAATATTTTTTTGAGTTTTGCTATGTTAATTCCAGAACTTTTTTATCGCACAAATTTAATAATAGATTAAGAGGCAATATTCATGAAGATGTTCATGAATTTAATAAGTTTTTATATCTGATTTATAGCATTTTCATAGAAAAAAGAATTGAATTAGTGTTATTTCAAGAAATTCCCCATGATGGGGCAGAGATTATTCTGTACAGAATAGCCAAAGCGATGAATATAGAAACTGTAATTTTAGCTAACTTGCCACATTTCTGGGGTAGGACTATGATATTTAAGGACGAGCAAGATTATGGCAATTTTCATAATAATCCAAAATTGTCGGATGTTGAAAAAAAATTTGAGCTAGACTTAAAAGATTTCAAAGACGGAATCTTTTACATGAAGAATATTTTTGGTTACCAACAAAAGCTTCTTCATTTGAACGAAATGTTGAAGAAAATTAGAATTCGCTATACAATTAAACTCTTTTTTAGATTTTTAACCTCTAAAAGTAGCTTAAATAAAACTCAATTAAAGTTAACTAATATTTTACAACAATATTATCACTGCCTTGAGTATAAGAATAATATTGAGTCGATGGTTAGTAAGCCTGACTATAGCAAAAGATATATCTACTTTGCACTGCATTTGGACCCCGAAATTCCAACAATGCCAATTCTTGCCAATGAATATACCGATCAACTTTTGGCGATTGAAGAATTGCGACAAAAAATTCCTCAAAATATAATGATTTATGTCAAAGAAAATCCTAAACAAACTGACATTTTTAGACCACAATCTTTTTTTGATAGAATAAAGAAATTAGAAAATGTCAAATTAGTTAATGACAATACCTATAAATTAATTGATGGCTCTTGTTTTGTGGCTACAATTTCTGGCACAGTTGGCTGGGAAGCGATAATTAGCGGTAAGAATGTTGTGTTATTTGGTAAAAGTTGGTATCAAAACTTTTCAGGAGCCTTTCTTTTTAATAAGAATTTTAATTTCGATGAGGTTTTGAACTACAAAATTGACAAAAAAACCCTAAATAGCTCTCTTAAAAAGTTTTTGGAAAAAACTAGTCGAGGTATGATTTATTTTGATTTTTCCAACAAGGCCATCAAAATCACCGATATCTACCCCGAATATAATCGGAGCAAAAATATAGAATATTTAGCAAATTCGTTAAAAAAAATAATCGGTACACAAAAGTAATAACATAATTTAACTTATTGCATGACGCCATTTCTTAACCTAAAATCACTTAATCAAAAGCATAAAACCGAGATTATGCAAGCAATTGATCGAGTCGTCAATTCGGGTTGGTATATATTGGGGCAAGAAGTTGAAAGATTTGAAAGTGAATTTGCCAGCTATTGCGCTAGTAAATATTGCATTGGTGTGGCTAGTGGTTTGGATGCGCTAATTCTAATTCTTGAAGGTTATAAAAAATTAGGAATTTTGCAAGATGGTGATGAAATAATAGTTCCTTCCAATACCTATATCGCTACAATTTTAGCCATTAGTAAAGCAAATTTAAAACCCATTTTGGTTGAACCAAATATTAATAGCTATAACATAAATCCTGACCTAATTGCAGAAAAAATAACCAACAAAACAAAGGCTATAATGGTGGTTCATCTTTATGGCAGAAGCGCCGAAATGATAAAAATTAATAAAATAGCAAAACAACATAATCTAAAAGTTATAGAAGATAGCGCCCAAGCTCATGGCGCAATATATAATGAACAAAAAACTGGAAATATTGGCGATGCTGCGGCTTTTAGCTTTTATCCTGGTAAAAATCTTGGTGCCTTGGGCGATGCTGGCGCCATAACTACTAGCGATGAAGATTTGGCAAAAACTGTAAAGATATTGAGAAATTATGGCTCAGAAAAAAAATATCATAATTTATATCAAGGATTTAACTCAAGATTAGATGAAATGCAGGCAGCAATTCTTGGAGTTAAGTTGAAATATATCAATGAAGAAAATCAGTCAAGAAGAGAAGTTGCTAAAAAATATGATGAATTAATCACAAATCCATCCATCACCAAACCTCATTATCCAATTAGCGATACAAAATCTCATGTTTGGCATTTATACACAATTCGCTGCCAAAAAAGAGATGAATTGCAAAGTTATTTGCAAAATAACGAGGTTCAAACCGTAATTCACTATCCAATTCCACCCCACAAGCAAAAAGCCTATGAAGAGTTAAAAAACATATCGCTGCCAATTACAGAAAAAATTCATAATGAAATTTTGAGTTTACCAATTTACCCTAAAATGCCACCAGAAAATTATATAAAAATATCGAATTTAATTAATAATTTTAGATAATTTATTAAAAACCTAGCTTGTAACAATAAAATTATTTTCAATTCAAGGCATTAAATGACTAAAGATTTAACAATAATAATTGTAACCTATAATAGCTCACAAATAATTAAAAATTGTTTATCAAATATCAATTTTGATAAATATGATGTTGTTATAGTTGATAACGCCAGCTTGGATAATACCATAAATTTGGTTAAAAGCTCCTTTTCAAAGGTAAAAATCATCAAAAGCAATAAAAATATTGGATTTAGTCGCGCCAATAATTTAGCCCTGAGGCAAGTTGTCACAAAATATTCTCTTATCTTAAATCCAGATGCCATAATCAAAGAATCCGATATTGAGCATATTTTATTTAAGATGAAGCAATATCAAAATGTTGCAACTGCCGGCCCTTTGGTGCTAGAGCAATACCCAATAAACTCAAAAGAGATAGCGACAAAACAAAAAGGAGCTGAAAAAGATTTTGCAACTATCAAAGATAATTTTCGTCAAAAAATTGATGATGAATGCTATTTTGTTAGATTTATTATTGGGGCTGCCATATTCTTTAATATGGATTTGATGAGAAAAATTGGCTTTTTTGATGAAAATATTTTTATGTATTATGATGATGATGAAATTTGCAATAGAGTAAATAAAAATGGCTATTTTAACATGATTTCCACCAACTCTTTCGCCCTTCACATAGGAGGCGCTTCATCTAGTGGACAAGAAAAATTTAGATCAATTTACAAAAAAAACTGGCATTTAAATGGCTGGTCCAAACATTATTGGAAACAGATTAAAAAAGGTAAATTACGCGCTAAAAGATCATCTTTTAAATTTTGTTTTAAATATGCTTTTTTAACCTTATTTTCTTTATTTGCTTTTAATAAAAAAAAATTAGCCGGCAACTTAGGTTCAATGTCGGGATCTTTTTGTTTTTTTGTTGGACTTAAATCTTTTAAAAAAAACGGCGCAGCCAGAGGATAATTATATGTCAAAACTACTACATAATAGCAAAGCCAACATTTTAATATTTGGTAAAAATGGGCAGGTTGGTAATGCGCTTTGTGACAACCTAAATAAACATGAAGATTTTGATATTCAAAGCTATTCTAGCAAAGATGTTGATTTTGCCAATTTGCAAGATTTAGAAATTTTCTTACAAAATATCAAAGAAAAACCGAATTTCATTATAAACGCCGCCGCCTACACCAATGTTGATAAGGCTGAAGATGAAAAGGAATTAGCAGATATAATAAATCATAAAGCAGTCGAAGTGATAGCTAAATTCTGTTCTGAAAATAACATAATATTAATGCATTATTCAACTGATTATGTTTTTGATGGCTCAGGAGATGAGCCTTTTGAGGCAAATAACACCAAAAATCTAAAACCAATCAATCATTATGGACAAACCAAACTTGATGGTGAAAGAGCCATTATAAACTCAAATTGTAATTATGTAATCATTCGCACCTCTTGGGTTTATGATGAAAGACCAGCTAGCAAAAATTTTGTTAATACAATAAAAAGGCTAGCGCAAGAAAAAGAGGAAATAAGCATTGTTTGTGATCAAATTGGCAGTCCCACTTCAGCCACATTTATTGCCAAAAAAACACTAGATATTATAGATGTAATAAAAAACAATAATTTGATTTCAAAAAAAGATTCATCAATTAAAAACATTCTTCATTTCATTGAAGAAGATTATATGTCTTGGCATGATTTTGCTTGCAAAATCATTGATAACATGAAGCAAAAAAATATAAAAATCTTAGTTAAAAAAATAAACCCCATCAAAACCATAGATTACAAAACAAAGGCAAAAAGACCTTTGAATTCTAGACTTTTATATTCCTCTTAAAATTCAATCAATTAACTAATTACAATTGAAGAGAATAGCCATTTTTGCACATTTTGATAAACAAGATATAGTAGATGCTTATGTTATATCTTATCTTAAAGAATTAAAAAAATTTTGCGAAATAATTTTTGTATCCGATAGCAATTTGCCAGATTTGCAAATCAATAAAATTAAAAATTACTGCTTTGATTTTATCGCTCAAAAACATGAAGAATATGACTTTGGCTCCTACAAAAGAGGTCTTAATTTAATTCACAAAAAATACCCTAAAAAGCTTCAACAAAGTGATGAAATTATTTTTATAAATGATTCTTGCTACCTTTTAGGAAGTTTTAAAAAGATATTTTTAGAAATGAGTAAAAAGTCTGAAATTGATTTTTGGGGGCTGACAGATCACTGTCCAAATATACTTAAGCAAAAAGATTACCACATACAAAGCTACTTTATAGCCTTTAGAAAAAATATCTTTTTAAATGATCTACTTCTTCATTTTATGAAAAAAGTAAAGAAGCAAGAAAATAAATGGGACATCATAAAACATTATGAAATTGGCTTAAGCAAATATTTGATAAGTCATAAAAAAAAGCCTTTTTGCTATTTCTCCTCAAGCGTAGTTGATAAATTTATTACTGATAATAAAGCAAAAATTGCCAAGCGCTTAAATAATAAATACCCTCTTGCTCCTCAAAGTATTTTTGATATAAATAACTCTAATTATCTTTTTTCAGATAAAATATATATTATGCTTACCTTAGGCCTTCCCTTAATAAAAATATCTCCCATATATAATCGTAATATAGACTACTATATGTCATATTATCACGCCACATTGGTACAGGAATTTTCAAAATATAATATCAACAATATTATCACCAATCATCTGCGTAGAATAGACCAAAGACCAAAAAACCCAAAGGAAATTGCGTCATTACAAAAAAAAGTAGGCAATATTTTTATTAAAAGCAGAAAATATTCTGCAGATTCTCATATTAAAGCCAAATTAACTTTTTTCTTCTTTTTTAAGATCAAAATATACAGCAATCATATGTCTTTTTTCTTTCTAAGAACTAAGCTAGCAACTTACTATTCGCATCTTTAATGAATAATGATAAAAAATATATAAAAACAAGCCCACTGATATCGATATGTTGCGTCTCATATAATCATGAAGAATTTTGTAAAAAAGCTGTAGAAAGTATCCTAAATCAAGATTATCAAAATATAGAAATTATCATTGTTGACGACGGATCAAGTGATGAAACTTTAAATATATTGAGCGACATTAAGAAACATAGTCAAAAGCCCCTGAAGATTCTAAGTCAAGCCAATACAGGAAATGTTCCTGCAAATTTTAATAAGGCCATTCGAAATTCTAGCGGCGAGCTATTGATGTTTTTATCTTTAGATGATGAATTAAAGCCAAAATCATTAGATTTGTTGGTAAAAAATCTATTAAGCAGCAAAGATTATCAATTAGTGATTCCAAAAAATATTGAAATAATAGATAAAAATGGAGGATATGTTGATACTGAGCAGACAAATTTATTTAAAAGAAATTTAAAATGCTTCAAAAACCAAGATTTTTTAGATGCAGACAATAAAGATGCTGGATCATTTTATATTCAAGGCTGCATCTTTAAAAAATCCTTGATTGAGAATTGCGGATCATTTGATGAAGATATGCTGGGAGATGATATAGTTCTTAGAATAAAGATATTTCGCTATATGATACAAAATCCCAAAATGAAATTCAAACTTATCGAAAACGCTACATGTCGCTACAGAAAACATGACAACAATATTCATCTAAGAAAAAACAGGCAATGCGACACAATATATCAGGTTTCACAAAGATATTTTGACGGCAAATTACCCAAAATTCTTAATAGGTGGATCGATGATACAGTAAGGGATCTTATAGAAAAAAATAATCTAAAACTAGCTTTAAGAATTATTCTGCTTGATAAAAAGAATAAAAAAAAGCTAAAATTAGCAATAAAATATCTTCCAACAATTTTAAAAAAGCTTTTAAAAAAAACAGACAAAAACAATAGTGATGTAGAATGTATAAATTATTAGAATTTGATATCAAGGGCGATAAAACAGGAAGCTTAGTTTCTCTAGAGCAGAATAAAAACATACCCTTTGATATAAAGAGAGTTTATTATATTTTTAACACTAAGGAGCAAGTTAGGAGAGGTTTTCACGCCCACAAAAACTTGCAACAAGTTATAATAGCAACTAGCGGATCTTGTAAAATAGCTATTGATAATGGTGAAAAAAAAGAGGTGATGTCACTAAGCACTCCAAATATCGGCTTATTATTGCAAGATGTTGTATGGAGGGAAATGTACGATTTTTCTAATGACTGCGTTCTCATGGTTCTAGCCGATAATCATTATGACGAGGATGATTATATTAGGAATTATAAATTATTTAAAAATTTAGTTGATACCATCAGATAATTTGTGTAAATGAATTTTCTTACCACTCATTTTCCAAGAAAAATTTTTCTAGAAATCTGTTGGCAAATATTATATCGAACTAGAGCTTGATAATTGGTCATCTAGATATATCAGTTTTTCTAAGGCT
>DDCV01000070.1 GCA_002335845.1 Rickettsiales bacterium UBA1997
TGACACGGAGGGTTGGACGTTCTCAAATTAAATTACAAATTCAGTTATTAACCAGTGCGCTAAATAGTTAACTTTTAACTGCGGTATTTTCTTTCTTGAAACTCGTCGAAAAAACCAAAGTAGCAGTAACTGCGGATTTCAACAAGATATTCAAAAAAATCTTTTTGTTAAAAGGTCAACTAGTTAGTGCGCGGGTTAATATCTACAATGATTTTGATAGTATAATTATTTACAAATTTCTTTCATGCGTAAATAAGCTTTTGTTATTCCTCGAAGAGAATATTCATCAACAGCGTAAGTTCCAATATTTGAATCACTTCTTACTTTTAAAATAGCGCTCTTAAGAATTGTTTGTATAAGTTTTATATCTTCATATTTTGTACGCGCCCATGCATTTTTTCCTTTGGCAAGGATTTTAAATTGCGTATTATCAACTGTTATAAAAACTTCACTATTTTTTTTATAATCAAAGCCGCCAAAGGCACTAAATTCTTCTTCATTGGTTTCTTGGTAATGAGTAATCATGATGTAAGGACGCTTTCTTGAACTATGATTGCTTTTGCTAGAAGTTGGGTAGGCCGATATATAGCATATTTTTGGTTCTAATTCTGCGGTTTTAATTTCATAAACCGTCCAATCAAAAAAGCTGCTATCAATAATTTGAGATTTGGCAGGCGCAACAAAGAGGTGCAGTAAGGTAAAAAAATATAAGAAAAAAAATATGATCTTATTTGGGGCATTTCTTAAAAAAACTTTCATCTACTTTTATTTTACCCTAGAAGAGGAATGATTTAACATTGATATTAGTCTTTGTTTTTCACTATTATCATCAAATATTTTTAGATTATCTATCGCCTTATCCTTGTATGATTTAACAACTTGTTTGCACTGGGTTAATATATCGTATTTTGCAATTAAATCCATTATTTTACGCAGATTTTCATCATTTTTAATGGACATTAAATTATCTTGGTGAATCTTGTTAATAATATCCCTCTCTTGAGTTGATGCTTGTTGATAAAGTTTAATTAGCGGCAAAGTAACTTTTCCTTCAAAGAAGTCATCGCCAATTTTTTTACCAAGATTTTGCTGTGTAGCTGTATAATCCAAGATATCATCAATAATTTGAAATATTATTCCAAGATTTTTACCAAACTCCTGCAATGCTAAAAATTCTTCTTCGCTCTTACTGGCAATAATTGCTGGAACGCAGCATGCCGAAGAAAAAAGAATGGCAGTTTTGCCATAAATTATTTTTATATAAGTTTCAAACTCAATATCAATATTGTTTGAATTTTCAAGCTGCATAACCTCGCCATCCGCCATTATTGATGAAGTCTTAGCTAGTAAATCAAGAGCTTTTAAGCTATCGCTTTTAACCATCAACTGAAATGCAATTGAAAAAATGTAATCCCCAACTAATATGCTAGCTTTATTATCCCAAATAGAATTGGCGGTTTGTTGATTGCGACGCATCAAGCTATTATCAACAACATCGTCATGAAGCAATGTAGCGCTGTGAATCATCTCAACAGATGCCGCTAAACTTAAAACTGCTGCATCAATCTCTTGGCAGCACAGATCTGCCGCCATTAGTAACAATATTGGTCTAATTCTTTTGCCGCCAGATTTTATAAGATGAGTTGAAATTTCATGAATCAATGGTGATTTGCCCTTGGAAAATTCAAGTATTATTTGGTCAATTTTTTTGATATGATTGTTGTAAGGCGATATTATTTGTGTGATAGATTGCATTTAGTGATACAAATAATTATAGCTGATTTTCATGATAAAGAATCAAGATTTTATTTTTACATTCCTCAACTTTGGCGGTAATTTTATTCAGAGATTGTCTGATATTGTCGGTTAATTCTTCTGATTCGCCATTTTTAACAAAATCAATATATTGTGTTGTAACCTCATCTGCGCAAGTTTCAAGGCAATGCACCATGTCTTCAATAATCTCAAATTGATCGCTCGATAATTTGTGAGAGCTATCCTCAACAGCTCTAATTAATTGATCAGCCAGGCTATAATATTCGATAACCTTGTTATATGTTTGCTCTTGTTTTGAAGTCGCCATTTGATAATTTTTATTTCGACTTAATTTGGTCAATCATATTAATTAATTCCTGCTTAGTCATTTTAAAGCCTGATTTTATCCAGGCAACCTTACATTTCTTTAGTGCAAACCCTATATGCTCAGGACTATCTTGATTTTCTAAGTCAAGTTGCAAGATATCAGCTCCCTTTATAGGGAAATTAGCTACCATATATTCCTTAAAAAAATCAAGAGTTTGTTTTAATTTATCCATGTTTATTTCAACATCAAGCCGCATTTGTAAAAATAGATAAAAATCTTGGATCAAATCATGGTCTTGATTTGCCATGATTTCTAAAAATTCATCAGAATTGCGTTCCACATCATAATTATCTTTACAAAATTTAAGATATTTAAACTCTTTTTTTGTTAGGCAAAGATTATTTTTTAATTTTCCTAGCTCTATTTTATCATCAATAAAAAGGGCCGCTATTTTTAGATTTTGTGAAACCGTTAAATCCAGTTTTTTAGATAATTCTAGCAAGTTAAAAAATCTTTTAAGATGAAGATTAGTTTCGAATAATGTGATAAAAAAACCTTTATTTTGCATAACCTCCAAGGCTTCAGAAAATTTTTTACGATCGCTAGAAATATTACTGTTGGCAATTATTTTTAGAAATTCATCACGAATACGAGGTTTTGATAGTTTTTTGAGGTTGTTTTGTAAATATATGCATGATTCTAAATTTTCTTGATTTAGCTTGCTGCTAAAGCGCACGCTAAATCTAAAGAAGCGTAAAATTCTTAAATAATCTTCGGATATTCTTTGCTGACTAACGCCAATAAATTGAAGATTTTTTTTCTTAAGATCAGTGAGGCCAGAGAAATAATCATAAATTTTACCATTCATATCCATATAAAGAGCATTTATGGTAAAATCCCTTCTTTTGGCATCTTCAAGAAAATCGCATGAAAACTCTACTTGGCAATGGCGGCCATCATATTCATATTCACGCCTTAAGGTAGTGATCTCGTAATTATTGCCATTAATAATCGCAATGATGGTGCCAAATTTTTCTGCTAGATCTACATATTTAATATTATTGGCAATAAGAATCTTTTTGACTTCTAGGGGTTGATAAGTGGTGGCAAAATCAAAATCATGGACTTTGCTATCAAGCAATAAATCTCGAACTGCCCCTCCAACCAGCCTTATTTCACTGCCAAAGATCGCAAAAATATTACGCACCTCCATTGGTAATTTTTGCAGAAGATGGTCTTGGATATTAGGCTTTGTTAACATATTATTATATCACGATAATAAAAATTCCCAACTCATTAGCCTTTTGAACAACTTGCTCTTTTTGTAAAATTAAAGTTGATTTAGCTTCAATAGCAATGCCCCTTATTTGGGAATCATGACAGGCTTTAATAGTGTCTAGCCCTATTGTTGGTAGGTCAGCTTTGTGGCTTTGCTTTCTTTTTTTTAACTTCACTAAAATTGAATCTTGCTTATAGGCTGATTTAAGATTTTTCAAATTATTAATCATATCATCGGTGCCAGCTAGACCTTCGACAGATATTATTTGTTTTTGCGCTATAATAACTGACTGCCCGACATCAAATACAGAAAATTTTTTGATTGCCTTATGGGCAATTTTAATATTTTCAAAATCACTATCTGAAGGCTTTATTGATGTTAAAATACTCTTTTTTTTGATTTGGCAATCAAGAATTTGATCTATTGATAATACTTTTATATTTCTTTTTTCAAAAAACTGAATTACCGATCTCAAAACTGCATCATCTCCTAAGATTTTGTTAGCTAATATTTTGCCTAATAATATTTTGCCAGTTTTATCAATTTTTAACTTAGAAAAATTAGGCTTATTAACGGCGCCAGCAAAAATAATATTTTTGATATTATTGCTTTTCATTTGCTGCAGGATTTTTTCTACCTCACCATAATCAAAAAATATTGGCTTAAATTTATCATAACTTATCTCATAAGTTTCGGATTTAAGCAGGAAAATAAAAAATGGTGTGTGCTCTTTTTCAAATTTCTCGATAATTAATTGCGGTAATAAGCCTCTGCCAGCTATTATTGCAATTGGCCCTTCTTTCATCCTTGTTGATTTAAATTGGCGCCGCCATCGACATATAATATTTGTCCATTAACAAATTCATTTTGAATAAGATAATTCAGGGCTTGAGTTATATTTGTTGGATCGGCCTCATATTTTAGAGGATTATTTTTATTATCAAATTTTGGATTATTGTCAATTGGAGGCAGTATTATACCTGGCGCAATAGCATTGGTACGAATATTTGGAGCTAATTCCATAGCTAGCATTTGCGTTAGATTTGCCAAGGATTTTTTGCTTAGATTGTAATAAAAATAACTTGTTTCAAAACGCGTTATATTTTTATCAACCATATTGATAATCTGAGCATTCTTATGATTCTTTTTCTTCACATTATTAGCAAAGCTTTGGGACAAAATAACAGGTGAAGTAAAATGAATATTTTGGTTTTTTTCTAACTTAGTTAAGAAATCATCTTGAGTAAAGTTAGTTTTTTCAAAGATGGAAGCATTATTAATTAATAAACTCCAATCAGGAAAGTTACTCGTCATATAGCTAGATAGCTTTTGTGTTTGACGAATGTCACAA
This sequence comes from Rickettsiales bacterium UBA1997, assembly GCA_002335845.1. The sequence goes on from DDCV01000070.1 coordinate 4,714, forward strand.
AGATCACATTTATAAGGGCGACATTTTCTACCAAATGTATCTTCAATCTCTGTCGCAAGATTATTGGCATCTTTGGCGGAATTATTAAAGCTTATGACGATATCATAACCAATTTGTGCCAAATTAAGAGCCATGTGGCGACCTATTCTCTTGGCTCCGCCAGTAATTAAGGCAGTTTTTGATTTGTTAGTCATATGTTAATTTTGTAAAAAAAGTTGTTTTTTTGGGTTTAATTTGGCCCGGTGCAATACCAAGAAAATCTTGAGATGTAAAATCATTTTCATCCAGAAATCTAAAGATCTTTTTATAAGATTTACGCTGTGAATCGTCAAGGATTATAGAGCCTTTTTTTCTCAAAAATTTTATTGAATTACAAGAGCAAGAAAATCTTTTCAAAGAATCAATAATTATAAAACTAAATAATTGCTTAATCTCATCTAGAAAATTCTCGTAAATACTGTTATCTTGGCCATTTTTTATTAAAAAAATAACACCATTACCATGATAAAAAAAGTCATCAACATTATTAATAATGTTATCTTTTAATATGATTCTATTATGGTTATTAGATGCTTTTTCGCAAGAAATCTTCTCTTTTATGATATTAAACCATATTTCATTAGTTTCCAAAGAAATTATATTTTTAACTATTTTGCTAAAAAATAGAGTCGACGCTCCGCAACCAAATTCAAAGATAGAATCTTGATTAGTTAAATTGTTTTTTAAGAATTCTATAGCCGGATATGTCATCCATGGTAAATATTCACCATTTTTATCCTGCGACAATCCAGAATTAAAAGATTTTACCCACCCCTCTTTATTGACCTTAAATTGATCTTGGAAATTTTTTTTATAATTCAAGCTTTTCAATTTTTGCACTATTATTGCTAAAAGTTACAAATGAACTTGGCGGAACTTCTTGCCAGCTATCACTAAAATCATCCAAAGGTTCGGAAACAATAACTACGCTATTTTTGGGCATCGAACTATAATCCTGATTAATATCTTGTAAACACCTAACATTGGTTGAATAATATTGGCTATTTTGCACTTTTTCAGTTGAGTAGCGCACAGTGTAGATTGATTTACCATCACTAACGGCGCATGAAAGCTGAAAATAAGGCTCGGTATTATTTCTAGCTATAATGTCATTTAAATATTTGATGGTTTTTTCAAAAGCTAATTTTGGATTTTCCTCAAGGCCAAATTGAATGGCGAGCATAAAAATGCTTTCACTATCTGTATCTCCTCTGATCAAATTAAATAATTCTGGCTCTAGATTAAACAATAATTCCCGTCTAATTTTGTCAAATTCACTTATTGAGCCATTATGTTGAAATAGCCAGTTTTTATATTTAAATGGGTGGGCATTGCTTCTTTGGATTGCCCCAACATTAGCAGATCTAATATGCGACATAAAAATATTAGCCTTAACTTGCGAACATATTTCTGATAGGTTTTCATTGGCCCAAGCTGGCTCTGCGGTTTTAAAAAGCCCAGGTTCTTGCTGTTTGTCATACCAACCAATGCCAAAGCCATCACCATTGGTTGCTAAAATGCTACCATCTTTGTGAAATGACATTTTAGAATTCAAGCTTTGCTCCAATAATGATGCAGAAGGCTTTATAATTACTGTATCCATAAAGATGGGATCTCCAACATAAGCTAACCAGCGACACATAATATCTTGAAAATATTTAATAAGAAACTAAATGAAAAATCACGTTAATCCTAACTTTTATTAACTTTTAATCAAAAAGATAGGGTTAAATAATACAACAAAATTAGGAGGCTATATGACAAAAATCAAAAATAAAAAAATTACTCTTAATAAAATTTCACCTTTAATCAAAAAAATTATTTCATCTAAAATATTTATTGCTGTTATTTTTACATCCTTAGGAGCTTATGGCGCAGTAGTTTCGCAAAATATTGAAAAAAAATCTCAAAATCATGCTAAAAATAACTATCAAATTAAGCATGATAGAATAGTTGACTCTTTTTTTGATGATAGCTTTGATCCGTTTAATCATGATCAATTTTTCAATCACAATAATATTTTTAGTGAAATCGATGCTGAGATGAAAAGAATGAGGCAGCATTTTGACAGAGCCTTTGCTCAGCAAAATAGATATTTTGCAGAAGCTTTTAAAAATTCAAAAAGTAATTTTAGTAATAGCCCTAACTTCGTTAAAATAGCAACCAATCAAGATGATAAATCCTTAATCTACAAATTAAGCTTTAGCGGCTATGATAAGGATGATATAGCTATAGAAATTAAGGATAATATTTTAAATTTTAAAGCTGAAAAACAGCGGCAAGAAAGCAGTGATAAAAATGGCAAAACCATTGCTAAATCAGCTTCTAAATCAAATTTCTACTATTCACTTTCTTTGCCTAAAAACATCGATAATAATAATCCAAATATTATTAGAAAAAATAATGTTATCGAGATAATTTTTGAGAAACTATGATTATTAATTATACTATTTCCATAAATTAAGTATCTAATTACAAAATATTTTTGCTTTTAGATTTGATTTTAAAGCGCCGTAGCATCTAGATACTTCAAGTTTTCAAATTAAATAATAAAAGCAACAAAGATGAAGTAATTAGATACTTAATTTATGGAAATAGTATTAGTTATGAACTATTTAATGTAACCGAGGTCTATCTGCAATTATGGATTTTATTTGTTGTTGAGTAAGAATAGTGGGCGATTTGCTAGGGCTAATTATTTCATGAGATAATGGATCAACTATTTTAATTAATTCTTTAATATTATCTGAGGTAATATTTTGATCTTCATGGATTGCAAAAAGCGTGCGGCTTAAATTTACAAATTTCTGGTTCGAGTCTTGATTTTCTGCTGGCAACCCAGATTCTTTGTATTGCTGAGCCCAAATATTTAGTGTCAATGCTATAGTTTTGCGCCTTTTGGGGGGTTGTTTTTTAAGAATTTCTTCAAATTTAAGCTTTTTGCTATCAGCATCTTCAACATCTTTGATTAAAGACGCGCAATATTCTAGTAAGGTATTTAAAACTCTTTTTGCATTATTCTGGTCTATATCCGAGTTTTGTCCATTGCAATTTATTAGATATATAGCATTTTGTATCGATTGGTTTCTATTGGGATATTTTAAAAAGGATCCAATTAATCCCTTATCTTTATCAATTATTTTGTCGAGAGAATCGAATCCTACTAGGTGTATATTTTGCAGATCATATAAATCTCTGACGGGCTCGCCATTGCATAAAATAATTTCACAAATTGACACATTTTTATTGCGCGCAGCAATGGATAAGAGAAAAGTGCCGTCGTGAGGATTAATTTGAGCAATGTCAGCTCCCAATTCAATTAACTTGGCCACAGCATTTACATTGCTACTTTTTACAGCCCAAAGTAAAGCTTGGTTAATATTTGCTCCTAAGTTAGTGAATTTATTTAAATCGTTTATTTGATTGTTTTGCGCAGCAAAGCATAAGGCTCCATTAATATTTACTCCTAATTCAATCATCTGCTTGCTGCGATCTAAATGATTGTGCAAAATAGTGTAATGTAATGCTTTGTCACGGTGCTCCCGTGATTTCATCAAATTATCAATCACATCAAAATGATTATTTTGTGCAGCAGCAAATAAAGGGCTATCACCATAAATGTAGTTTTATTAATATCTGCACCCAGTCCAATCAGTTTGGCAGCAACATCTAAATTATTATTTTGTGCAGCAGTAAATAAAAGAGTGCGACCAAATTTATCGGGCTCATTAATGTTGAAATTTAGTCTTTGAATAATATTGAAAGCGGCATCTAAATAATTATTCTTTAAAGCGTAATATATTGTATTATTGGCATCTGCACCTTTGTCAATCAGAATAGTAATAATATCCAAATTACCATTTTGTGCAGCGCTAAATAAAAGAGTGTTGCCGTCATAAATGGAAGGGTTGGTATCATTAATATCTGTTGCTAATTCAATAAATTCAGCAAAAGCCTCTGATTTATCATTATGCATAGCGTAATGCAGTGCATAATTAACATCTACTCCTAGCTTAATAATTTTAGCGGCAACCTCTAATTCATTATTATGAATAGCGCCATTAAGTTCATTAATAATATTTGCACCTAATTCACATAGTTTAGCAGCGGCGTCTAGTTTATTATCGCGTATAGCAATAAATAAAGGGCATTGTTAATCTACAATAGAT
>DDCV01000057.1 GCA_002335845.1 Rickettsiales bacterium UBA1997
TAAAGTTGTCTAGGCCCAAAATTATTTAGCACCAGTGGAGTTTGAAAAAGTTAATAGAAAATCTTTAAAATATGCTTAATTTAGTGTCCGAAAAAAGGTTGACAGATCAAGTCGCTTGAAATGTATTCAATGGGTAGACATGAAAAGCTCTCCATCTATTTAAAATATCGTGAGCTTCATCATTATTTTTGTCATTTCTAAGAGTATCGCCAGCTTTTTTTACCTGATTCTTCGATGGTTTTTCCACTTTTTCAAGAGAGTTAAATTAAATATTATACTAAGTCCAACCTATTATAAATAGGTAGTTAATTTTGTGCCTTGAAGGATAATTACCCGAATTTCTAACGAAGCTCACTAATATTATCAAAATTTAATTTTTTAGATAAAATTTATCAAAGAGTAAGGCTTGCGGCAGGCTCCTGAATAAATATATTATGCATAAGTTTACAAATAAAAAATACTATAAAATTAATTAACTATATTTTAGAAGTGACTTTAAGGATTTTTTACTAAATTAATCAATTATTATCATGTCTCAAGATTTGCCAATAAACATTGAAAAAATTATAGAATGCTTGCCTCATAGATATCCATTTTTATTAATTGATAGAATTACATCAATTAAATATGGTCAAGAAATTGTAGCGATTAAAAATGTTACCTTTAATGAGCCTCATTTTACTGGTCATTTTCCTGATCAGCCAATTATGCCCGGAGTTTTAATAATTGAAGCTATGGCGCAAGCTGGAACTTTGATGGTTACTACCGAGCCCGGATTTAGTGCTGAGGAAAAGTTGGTATATTTCATGTCTGTTGATGGCGGAAAGTTTAGAAAACCTGTTACCCCAGGAGATACCTTGGAAATACATGTAAAAAAAGAGCAATGTCGAGGCAATGTTTGGAAGCTAGATGCCGCAGCTTATGTTGATGGCAAAAAAGTTTCTGAAGCTAAGTTAACGGCAATGATAGTAGACAGAAAAAAGAAATAATTAAATTATATATTAATTTATGGTAAATAAAATTCATCAAACAGCAATTATTTCCAAAAAAGCGATATTGGGTAGTAATATTGAGATTGGACCATATTGCATAGTTGGAGATGAGGTTAAGATTGGAGATAATAATATTTTAAAATCTCATATTGTTATTGAAGGAGATGTTAATATTGGAAATAATAATATAATTTATCCATTCACAACTATTGGACTTGCTCCTCAAGATCTAAAGTTTCAGAACGAAAAATCAAAAATTACCATTGGTGATAATAATGTGATTCGCGAACATGTTACGATTCATCTTGGCACTAAAGATGGAGCCATGGTTACCAAGATTGGCAATAATTGCTTATTGATGGTTGGCGTTCATATAGCTCATGATTGCGAAGTGCATAATAATGTAATATTAGCCAATAATGTTACTTTAGCTGGTCATGTTATTATTGATGACAATGTTACCATTGGTGGATTATCTGCTTTGCATCAGTTTGTTAGAGTTGGTAAAGGCGCTATGATTGGAGGTATGTCGGGAATTGAGAATGATGTCATTCCATATGGCTTGGCAATGGGAGAAAGAGCCTCCTTAGCTGGATTAAATTTAATTGGATTAAAAAGATTAAATCACGACCGCAAGGATATTTCTGCTTTAAGAGATTTCTTTAAGAAGCTATATCAAGATGATTCTCAGAGCTTTAGCAATCGAGCAAAAAACTTATTAGATAAATATGAAAGCGATTTAGTAAAAAATGTTGTTAATTTTATTATTGGCGACAGTAATAGGTCTTTTTTACCATACAAAAAATCTCATAAAAAATAATGCGTGAAATATGTCTGGATACAGAGACAACAGGACTAGATCCAAAACAAGGTCATAAGATCATAGAAATTGCCTGTATTGAGTTAAATAATCGAGTTAAAACCAAAAATCATTTTCACTGTTATGTAAATCCTAGAAGAGAAGTACCGCAAGAAGCCTTTGCAATTCATGGCATCTCTAGTGAATTTTTGCAAGATAAACCAATTTTTGACCATGTTGCTCAGAAATTTTTAGACTTTGTACAGGATTCAAAAATTGTTATTCACAACGCCTCTTTTGACACCAAATTTCTAAATTACGAATTGCAACTTATTGGATTGCCACCGTTAAAAAAAGAAAATATTATTGATTCTCTTACCCTAGCCCGTCGAAAATTTCCGGGAGCTCCTGCTTCACTTGACGCCTTATGCAAAAGATATGGCATCGACCTTTCAAAAAGAACTCTTCATGGCGCCCTACTTGATACCGAGCTTTTATGCGATGTTTATATTGAATTAATGGGTGGCGCCCAAGAAGGATTTAGATTCAACAGCAGCAATGGCAATAGCAAGCAACATTTAGATAGCGATAACATTTCCAACCTATCCAATAAAGAAAGAAAAATAACCAAACAAATTAAACCAAGTGAGAAAGATATTGAGAATCACAAAAAATTTATCCTAGATAATTTTAAAGAAAATCTCTGGGGCTATTAAAATTTTTTATAATTTTAGAAGATAGCTTAGAGGTAGTGCCAATAATACCTTATCATAGTAATAATTTGTCAAAACCCACATTTAATAAACATAAAAAATATTTTAAATATTTCCAAAATCTATTAGTTAGTATCTTTGATGATAAGGTGGATTTGATTTTAATTTCCGCAGTTGCTTTTATTTTAGGAGCTATATTTTTTATTTTTAATTACAGCTTTTTTACAGCCAATACGAACCACGCCTTAATCCTCCTAGTATCATCTATATTTGGCTTTTATATTTTTTACAATTCATATGTTAGAAATATTTATGCAATTTTAGCAATTATAATTATTGGATCTTTTTATTGCTTCTTCTATGGCAAATTATTTGTTAATCATAACGAAATTAATAGCAGAATTTATGTTATAGCCCAAGGTAAAGTTGAGTCCCTTAAAAATTACAAAAATAGCAAAAATAATACTGCTGGAATCAAAGTAACCTTAAGCGATATCAGCTTTGAAAACTCTCCTTATGTCAGTTCAAAAAAAAGAAGATCCTTAGCGCCAGAGGTAACCAAGAAAAAAATTATTAAATATTTTGCCAATGTTGACGGCTACCAAGAGCTTGATCGAGGAAATATTGATTTACAAAGACAATATCAACAAATCAATTGGCAGAAAGCTGATGGCCGATTACTCTACCCCAATCCACCACAAAAAATATCTTTTATAATTCGCAACAATTACATCAAAGATAAGATTGATATCAACGATATTATAAGATTTAAATCTATGATATCCAACGATTATCAAAAAGAGTTACCCAGCGATTTTGATTTAGATACCTATAACAAAATGAAGAAAATTGGCGGATTTGGCTTCGCCATATCAAATGTTGAAATCATCAAAAAAAGTCAAATTGATAATATTAACAGTTGGTTCTTGAATTTAAGAAGCAAGATATCGCAAAGAATAATCAATATATTGCCAAAAGAGCAATCCTCAATAGCATTAGCGCTTCTTGTTGGTGATAAAAGCTATATTTCTAAAGATGATCTTGCCCACATAAGAAACTCTGGCCTCGCCCACCTCCTCTCTATTTCAGGCTTTCATATGGCGCTAGCTGGGGCTATATTTTTTACTACAATTCGTTTTTTATTATCACGAAATGAATATCTAACCCTAAAATTTAATATTAAGAAATTATCAGCTATCTTAGCTTTGATTGCCTGTTTTTTCTATCTTAATATTAGCGGCTCACTAATTCCTGCGCAAAGAGCTTTTTTAATAATAATTTTGGCTTTTTTAGCATTTTTATTTAGTGAAAAAATTAACTTAATAAGGTCTCTAGCTATTATTGCTATAATTATGACCCTAATAAATCCATATAATGCAAGCTCAATTGGTTTTCAGCTATCTTTTATTGCGGTTTTAACTATAATTACAATTTGCAGGACTAATAATAGCTACACCAAGTCATTTGGCGCTAAAGCAGCTCTTTATTCAAAAAATATTTTAATAACTTCAGCTATAATCCAAATTTTAACTATGCCTTTTTTGCTACATGCCTTTGGTAAATTCTCTATTTTAAGCCCGCTAGCTAATATTTTAGCAATTCCATTAACAAGTTTTATTATTATGCCAATCGGCTTTTTATCACTTTTTTTAATGCCACTTAATCTTGATAAATTTACTTTGCCAATCATGGGACAGGGAATTAATTGTATAAATTATATAGCCAGCACCATCAGCAACATCGATTATTCATATATAACTACACCAAAATTATCTGGCATTGCCTTATTGATATCATTTATTGGAATTATTTTAATATCTCTAAAATCAAGACTTCTTAAATTAATAGGTATAATTTTATTTACAGCGCCACTGCTAACCGTTATTAGTGATAAACAATATGACATATCCTTTGATAATGAACAAAAGTTTTTTGCCACATATGATAAAGAAAATGGCTTAATATTTTCTAAAAAAATTCGTCAATCAAAACAAAAAGATAAGTGGCTAGAATATTTTCAAGAAGATAATTTTAAATATAGGCAAGATTGTAAATCATCTTGTATTATCGAGGTGAAGGGTAAAAAATTTTATATCATAACAGCAAGAAGCAAAATATCAGAAATATGCCAAGAAAAAAATTATGATGTGATAGTTAATTTAAATCCAAAATATAAATTACCCATCTGCATTAAAAATAAAAAATATATTAAAAAAATTGATAATATTGATTTTTATCAAAAAGGTGGTCACTTTATAAATATAACGAATAACAAAATTCTAATCGATTACACAAGATGGTAGCAAATGAAAATCTTAATCCAGAACCTTTAGCGCAAGAAAAATCAGAAAATATCTTGCGCCCCACTGTTCTTGAAGATTTCTTAGGACAAGAAAAGCTAAAAGAAAACCTCAGAGTATTTGTTAATGCTGCTAAAAAAAGAAATGAGTCTCTTGACCACTCCTTATTTTATGGACCTCCAGGACTTGGAAAAACAACATTGGCGCAGATTATTGCTTGCGAAATGAATGTTGGTATAAAATCAAGCGCTGGACCAGTTATTTCAAAATCAGGAGATTTAGCAGCAATCTTAACTAATTTACAAGAAGGAGATGTCTTATTTATCGATGAAATTCATCGTTTAAATAAAAATGTTGAAGAAGTTTTATATTCAGCAATGGAGGATTATAAGCTTGACATCATGATTGGAGAAGGTCCAGCAGCGCGAGCTATTAAAATTGATTTACCAAAATTTACCTTAGTTGGTGCCACAACAAGAATTGGCCTCATTTCAAATCCTTTAAAAGATCGCTTTGGTATTCAAATGCGTCTTAATTTTTATAATCCTCAAGAGCTACAAGAAATTATTGTTAGAGATGCGCAAATATTAAATATTGCCATAGATATCAATGCCGCCAATGAAATAGCTAATAGATCTCGCGGCACACCAAGAATTGCTATTAGGTTATTAAAGAGGGTTAGAGATTTTACTAACAATTTTAATGAGACAACTATCAATAATAAAACCACAAATTACGCTTTAGAAAAATTAGAAATTGATAGCGCTGGACTCGATAGCTCTGATTATCGCTATTTAAGTTTTATCGCTAATAATTATCGTGGCGGCCCAGTGGGAATAGAAACTATTGCTTCAGCAATTGGTGAGGAAAGAGATACTGTTGAGGATTCAATTGAACCCTATTTAATTCAACAAGGATTTATTGAAAAAACTCCACGTGGAAGGGTTCTAACCAGCACGGCAATCAAACATCTAGAAAGCTATGAATGAGGCAAAAAAAATATTACTCATCATAACTGGCAGCATTGCAGCTTATAAATCAATAGATCTAGTCCGACTTTTAAGAAAAAATAATTTTGAGGTTACTTGCATACTAACCAAAGCCGCTCAAGAATTTATAACCCCCCTACTTTGTTCATCAATATCTGGCAATAAAACTTATACCGATCTTTTTTCTTGTGAGGATGAGTTGGAAATGGGACATATCAACCTCTCAAGAAAATGTGACTTGATCGTTATAGCGCCCTCTTCTGCAGATTTCATTGCTAAATTAGCTAATGGTTATGGCGACGATTTGGCTTCAACAACAATTCTTGCTGCAAATAAAAAAATAATTATTGCACCAGCCATGAACGAAAAAATGTGGCAAAACCAACAAACTCAAGACAATTTAAGTAAACTATCTCAAAAAAACTATAAAATTATTGAACCTGAAACAGATATCCTAGCCTGTGGCGAGTATGGTATTGGTAAAATGGCAAATATCGATAATATTTTTACACAAATTAATCAATATTTTGCCAATAAAGATTTATTAAAAGGACGTAAAATTCTTTTAACTGGTGGCGGCACCATTGAACCAATTGATCCAGTTAGATTTATTGGCAATCACTCTTCTGGCAGACAAGCAATTGAGATCGCTAAAATATTAGACGAGATGGGAGCTGATGTCACTTTTATTGCTGCTAATATTAAATATAAAATACCCTTAAAAAAAGATAAGACAATAAAATGCCAAACAGCTCAAGAAATGCTGGATATCGTTGAAAATGAAATAGCAAAACAAGATGTTTTTATATCTTGCGCCGCAGTTTGTGATTATAAAGTACAAAATTTTACATCAAATAAAATCAAAAAAAATAATCAAAAAAATATAACCCTAGAGTTAGAAAAAAATCCCGATATATTAAAATATGTTGGAAATCACAAAAATCGACCAAAGTTGGTGATCGGCTTTGCCGCCGAAAGTGAAAATTTAGAGGACTATGCTAGAGATAAGTTAAAGTCAAAAAATTGTGACTACATAATAGCAAACAATATTAAGAATGGTGAAATATTTGATAATAATCAGTCCGAAGCTATGATAATTACTAAAGATAGCACGGATAATGTTGGAGAAATTTCAAAAAAAGATTTGGCTAACAAGATAGTGGATTTGTTGGTATTAAA
>DDCV01000114.1 GCA_002335845.1 Rickettsiales bacterium UBA1997
GACTATTTAGTATTATTTTATTGGCTTTATTTCTAGTATTGGCGTAATATTCTCTATAGCTATACCAGCTACATGGGGCGTAAATCATATCTCAGGGTTAAATTGGGAATATGATTTGTCAAACAATATATAGACTAGGTATTTAGGATTGTAAATTATAAAAACAGCAATAAAGAAGGCTGCGGTTTTCCTTTTGTTTAACTACCGTAGTTTTATAGATTTGGGCCTTAACAATATAATAGGGCGTCCTCAAAAGTATCTTTGGATATTAGGCCTTTTTCATACATTTCATTGACAGAATCTCTTATTGTTATCATGCCGTTTTTTTTATTCATCTCAATAATAGAGTTTATTTGATGTAAATTATTCTCCCTGATGAGATTGCGAGTTGAATTATTAGTTATCATAACTTCGCAAGCTGGATATCTGCCTCCATTTATACCAGGTAAAAGATGTTGTGATAAAATAGCTTTTAAGGACGAGGATAGCATGCTTCTTACTGAAGGCTTGCTGTCAGAAGGAAATACATCTAATATCCTACTAATCGCATGAACTGTTGAATTGGTATGTAATGTAGCAAAGACCAAATGACCCGTCTCTGCGGCTGTTAATGCTAGCTGTATCGTTTCAAGGTCACGCATTTCACCAACCAATATTATATCAGGATCCTCTCTTAAAGAGCTTTTTAATGCCCCAGGGAATGACTTAGTATTTGAACCAACTTCTCTTTGATTGATGATAGATTTTTTGTTAAAATGAATAAATTCAACAGGATCTTCAATTGTGATAATATGCTTGCTCTTAGATTGATTTATTAAGTCAATTAGTGCCGAAATTGTAGTAGATTTACCATGTCCAGTTGGTCCAGAAATTAAAACCAGGCCATTTTGGAAATTGGCAAAACTACCAACAATCTTGGGAAGATTTAACTCATCCAGAGTTTTGATTTTAGTCGTAATTTGACGAAACACAATTGCCGGACCCTTAATAGTATGAAAAGCATTAACACGAAATCTTAAGTCATCCTCAATTTGAATAGCAAAATCAATTTCTTGATTATCAAGGTAATTTTTCATTTGCTTTTCACTTGTTATAGACCTTAGGCAGCTATAAACTTCTTCGCTTGTCGGATTGTGTAATCCAGGAAGGTTAACAATTGATCCATCTAATCGCAGGGTAATTTGAGAAAAAGAAGAAATGTGTATGTCAGAGCAATTATTTTTTTTGCAATAATTTAATATATCTTTAATTATTATCATTTTTTTGTGCCTTAAGAGATGCTATTCTGCCCTTTACTGAGTTTAAAGAAATGGAATCATATTTACTGGAATAGTTTTTAACAACGGCAGAATAGTTAGCAATCGCATTGCTGCTATTATTCATTTTATCGTAAATAACTGCAATATTATATATATATTCTATATTATCGGGGTCTTTAGCAAGAGATCTTCTGAGGTATTGCAGAGCCAAATCATATTTCTGAGTTTTTTCATAGGCCAGTGCTAATTGGGCTGTTATGTATGATGAGTCAGGGTTCTGTTTAGCAAGTCGTGATAAAAAATAGATTGCCTCTTGTGGAGATTCCTCAATAAGAATAGATAATAAATTGCTAATTACTTCATGTTTATTATCAGGATTATCCTCTAATATTTTGTGATAAATCTTTTTTGCCTTCATGCTTTGATTCATTTTTTGATAGATTGTAGCTAGAGAGAATTGCATATAATGACTATCAGGATTTGTTTTTAATAGCCCCTTGTATATTTCTATTGCCACCTCATTTTGATCTATCAAAGTAGCATTGTAGGCCAATTTAAGTTTTTCTCTTATTGTATTATTGTCACGACTCACATCAACAACAATAATATCAAGCTCACTCCCTGCAGCAGAATCAGCAACACGATCAATTGCTATCTTATCGCTTGAATTGACATTTTTTCTATAAAAATTAATTTCCTTCATATCATCCTTGTCAAATAACAAGCTTTGTTCAATATTTTCCAGAATCGTACTATTGGTCAAATCCTTAGATAGAGCATTACTGGCCAAGATTACCTGAACTAGCAAGAGTGTTGTTAGAAAAAAATATTTTTTAATCATTTTATTGGCTCATACAAATCGGTTACTAAGATCATTTATTTTATTATTGATGATTTTTTGAGGTAAATCAATATTGCCATAACAGAGGCTGGAGTGATTCCGCCAATTTTTAAAGCGCTAGCAATAGAAGGTGGTCGATACTCACCAAGTTTTTCACGCACCTCAAGCGATAGACTTTGAATAGCATCATAATCAATATCAAGTGGAATTTTAATGTTTTCATTGCCTCTTAATAATTCTAAGTCTTTTTCCTGTCTTTTGACATAGGATTGATATGTTGCATCAATTTTTAATTGACGTCTAATTCCATCATCAATTTGACTTATCTCTTGAGGCCATATTTTTTGCAAGTCAATAAAGTCAAAATTTTGCAGAGATAGAAGCTGTGTTGCATTTCGGATAATTCCATTTTGCTTAATTTGTAATTTATGATCTCTCTCTATTTTGCTAGGAGATATTTTTAGGTTACATAAGATATCCTGAGCTTTTTTTATGTTATTTATTTTTTGCTTATACAAAAACTCTCTTTCCTTGCTGCAAAATCCATAATCAATAGCCTTTTGGGTTAGTCTTTGATCAGCATTATCGCAACGAAGCGATAAGCGATATTCGGAACGAGAAGTTAACATGCGATAAGGTTCGGAAGTTCCAAGAGAAGTTAAATCATCGATCATTACCCCAATATAACCATCAGATCTTGAAATTATAAATTCTCTGTTCTTTTTATTAACTCTTAAAGCAGCATTGACTCCAGCAACTAAGCCTTGACCTGCAGCTTCTTCATATCCCGTTGTACCATTTATCTGCCCTGCAAAAAATAGATTTTTAATTTTTTTAGTTTCCAAGGTCGGTAATAGTTCGCGAGGATCAACAAAATCATATTCGATAGCATATCCTGTTTGTACTATTTTGCAATTTTCAAGACCTTTAATTGTTTTTATAAACTCCTCCTGAACTTCAATGGGAAGAGATGTTGAAATGCCATTAGGATATATTAAATCAGAATCCAGCCCTTCTGGCTCAAGAAATATTTGATGTCTATCCTTGTCAAAGAAGCGGTTAATTTTATCTTCAATTGACGGGCAATAGCGTGGACCATTTCCAGAAATTGCACCACCATACATGGCTGATTTTTCAAGATTGTTTTTAATAATTTGGTGAGTCTTGCTATTGGTATAGGTTATATAACATTTAATTTGTTCAGTTTTTATTTCTTTATTAAGATAGGAAAATGGCTGTGGCGGATTATCACCGGCCTGCTCTTCTAGATTAGAAAAATCAATTGATGATTTCAGAATTCGTGGCGGCGTGCCAGTTTTTAAGCGCGCTATATTAAAATTATGTTTTTTTAGGGTCTTGGATAGTCCATGAGATGGTTTTTCATCAAAACGACCAGCTGGAGTTTGCGTATTTCCAATGTGAATTACACCAGATAGAAAAGTACCAGTAGTTAGAATCACTGATTTTGCTTCAATGTAAGAGCCACTATCTAGAATCACTGCTTTCGCTTCACCATCTTCAATGGCAATATCTTCAACCGAAGCAAATATGGTATCGATATTTTTATAATCTTTTAATATTTCATTAACAGCTTTTTTATACAATTTACGATCGGCTTGCGCCCTTGGTGAATGTACGGCGGCGCCTTTAGATAAATTTAAGATACGAAAATGAATTCCTGCCATATCAATAGCGCGGCCCATGATACCGTCTAGCGCATCAATTTCACGAACAATAGTACCTTTAGCCACGCCACCAATTGCAGGGTTGCAAGACATTTCGCCTAAATTATCAGGCTTTTTTGTCGCAAGCAAAACTTTGGCGCCGCATCTAGCAGCAGCACAAGCAGCCTCAACCCCAGCATGACCTGCTCCGATTACCACAACTTCATAAAAATTTTTACTCATCTTTTTTCTTATGCATATTCATTAATTTTATAATTTCCCTTAAAACATCATTAATTCCATCTTTAGTCACGGCAGAAATCGCAAATATCTTGATATCATTAATTTTATTTTTTTTAAAAAATTGTTTTAATTTAGATATCTTACTTTTTATTTCCTTATCTGATAGTGTATCGCTCTTGCTTAGGGCGATAATTTCTGGTTTTGTTGATAATTCTTCGCTATAATTCTTTAACTCTCCCCTTATCACCTTGTAGTTTTCAGTAATATCTTCGTTGGTAGAGTCAATTAAGTGAAGCAACAAGCCGCATCTTTCAATATGCTTCAAAAATCTATCACCCAAACCCTTACCATTTGACGCACCTTTAATTAAGCCGGGAATATCAGCTGCTACAAACTCTTTATCATCAATATAAACCACTCCAAGCTGCGGCTTTAAGGTTGTGAATGGATAATCAGCAATTTTTGGCTTAGCTCTGGTTGTTGATGATAGAAAAGTCGACTTTCCAGCATTTGGCAATCCTAATAGACCAACATCGGAAAGTAATTTTAATTTAAAAACTAACCACATTTGTTCACCCTCTTCGCCACTTTGCGCATATCTTGGCGCTCGGTTAACTGAGCTTTTAAAATTATTATTACCCAAACCTCCCCTACCACCTTTGGCCACTAAAAACTCCTGATCATGAATTGCTAGATCCATAATCATTTCATTGTTTTCATCAAATATTTGAGTTCCCAAGGGCACTTTTAATATCAACTTATCGCCACTAGCACCACTTCTTCTTTTCCCCATTCCCTGGCAACCACTTTTTGCCTTGAAGTGCTGCTGAAAGCGATAATCAATTAATGTATTTAAATCTTTTGTGCATTTTAAAATTATATCTCCACCACTACCTCCATCTCCACCATCTGGCCCTCCTCTAGGAATAGATTTTTCACGCCTAAAACTCACAGATCCACTGCCGCCATTTCCAGCTGCAACATGTATTTTTACTTCATCGATAAATTGCATTGTTAGATAATAATTAAATATTTTATGTGCGAGTTAATAAAGCGCTCTACCTTTCTTAAAAATTTATACTACGACTCTTTTTTCTTAAAAAAAACCCCTAAAACCTAGATTCATATAAATTTGCTAACAAAAATCGAGTTTGACGATATAATAAAGAGCCCTAGGCAGAATAGAAATCTGAAGAAATAGTTTCAAAAGATAGCAACCCTTATAATAAAATTATGATATTATGTTTGTTTGGCAAGATAGAAAATATTAAGAAGCGCATAAAAAACTTGCCAAAAGCAGCTGAGAATAAAAATCATTTATTTTCTACTCAAGATCTAAATTATTGCGCTACCAACAAAACATTGTTGCTAGGGTAAGCAAAAAAACTTCCCGTGCCTCAATAATAATGATAATAAAATTACCAGATAATTATATTATATTCAGTTATAGATCGTAACATGGTATTGCAAAGTATTGTACATCTATGATTAGCAATTTGACAATATTGTTTAAAAATTGTAAAAAAATAGCTTCGTACCAATAATTGGTTTTTTAATCGTAATTGATTTCAGTAAAATATGTAAAATTTTATAAAGATTTTACACTTGATTTAAAACTTTATTATAATTAGGGTAGCTCGATAATAAGTATCTTTGCTCTTTGCTTTTTTAAAATTTTTTACAAATCAACACTAAGAAATGTCAGGTAATTCAACTATTATTGGAAATAAGGAAATTTTGCTGGTTGCAGAAAATATTGCCCATGAAAAAGGCATTCCCGCTCAAGATGTCGTATCAGCAATGCAAGAAGGTATAAAAGCTGCTGCGAAAAAAAAATATGGCAGTCATCTTGATATTGATTGTAGGATAGATAAAAAATCTGGCAAAATAAGCTTATTTAATAAGCTTGAAGTTGTTGAAGACGAAAAAGAAGATTTTGATTTTAGAACACATATATCGCTAAAATACGCCAAAAAAGAAGATAACTTAGTTGAGGTTGGCGACTCTATCATTCAGGAACTACCTCCAATTGACTTAACTAGGGTTGTAGCACAAGTTGCTCGTAACGAGATTATTAAAAAAGTTAAAGAAGCTGAAAAAACAAAAGAATACAATGCCTTTAAAGATAGAGTTGGCGATATCGTAAGCGCCTCAGTTAGAAAAATTGGCCTCAAAAATATTGTTATGGAAATTGAGGGTTTTGAAGCAATAATACACGAAAATGCTTTAATTTCAAAAGAAAGCTTTAGAGTTGGAGACCGAGTTAGATGTTATGTTGAAGATGTTCGTCAAGAAGAAAATGGCGCGCAGATATTCTTATCAAGGACTCATCCTAACTTCCTAATTAAACTTTTTGAACAAGAGGTTCCAGAATTATATGAAGGAAATATCGAGGTTAAGGCTGTAGCTCGTGAGGCTGGTTCTAGATCCAAGATAGCAATATATTCTAAGCGCGACGATATTGATATGATAGGCTCTTTTATCGGTATAAGAGGTAGTAGAGTTCAGGCGGTGAGTAATGAGCTTCGTGGCGAAAAAATAGATATTATTAGATGGTCATCTAATATCGCAGAATTAGTGGTTAACGCTATGACTCCGGCCAAAATTAGCAAAGTTGTTGTTGATGAGGAAAACAAGCTAATAGAAATCATTGTAGCAGAAGATCAACTAAGTCTTGCAATTGGAAGATCTGGACAAAATGTTAAACTAGCCTCAAAGCTAGTTGAGCACAAAATTGATATCATGACCGATGAGCAAGAGTCAACAAGAAGATCGACGGAGTTTAAAGAAGCGTCGCAACTATTTATAGATAGCTTAGATGTTGAAGAAATGATTGCCAATCTTCTGGCGTCTGAAGGATTTAATTCAACTGAAGAGCTTGCTAAAGCTGATTTGAAGGAAATATCTTCTATTGAAGGATTCGACGATGATATTGCTCAAGAAATTAAGAAGCGAGCTGAAGAGTTTAATGAGAGCAAAAAATCCAAACCAAGTGAAACTGAGGATCTCGATAATAAAGAATTACAACAGGAGTCTGAAATAGAAAATTAGAAAATAAAATTTAATATTTTATACTAAATCAATTCTCCTTTAAGAAAAAAGATTTTACTTACAGTAATCGAAGATATATTAAATAGTATTTATAGCTTTAAAGGTAAGTTTATAAATAATTAGGCTAAAACTAAATAAAAATTAACAATCAGAGCTTTATAAGTAGGAATTCGTAAATAAAAAATATGTCAGACTTTACCTGAATTTATATTTATTTTTTATCTCAGATTATCTTTAAAAGACTTTGGTTATTTTAAGAAGCAGAGAAAATATTATGTCAGACAACAAAACAACTAATCGCTCTAAATTAACTCTAAAATTACCAACCTCTGCTAAATCTACATTAACTCTTAACAGAAAAAACAGCTCAAGACTAGATAATAGAGGAATAGAAGTTACGATAAAGGGCAGAAAAAAAGAGGATTCTAAGCCCGAATATACGCAAAATGATGAAATAAAAAAAAGATTTAATGCTATATCTGAATCAACAGATCATTCACTTAACAATAAGCAATTTAACCTAAAGCAAAAGATTCAAGAAGAGTTAAAAAGGGAAGAGATTCAAAAAGACGAGGATTATAAAGCAAAATATAGCGCTGAAAACAAGGGCAAAGATGAGGGTCAAAGTGAAGGCAAAGATCAAATAACACAGAGCACTGTAAACAATGATACAAAATCAGAATATACAGTGGACAGCTTTGATATTAGGAAAAAAATAAAACAAAGCTTAGACGAGTCGAAAAAAGAGGAGGAAGAAAAAAATAAAATATTAGAAGCAAGAAAAGAGGAGATAAAAAAAACTGAAGAGGAAAAGATAGAAAAAGAAAAATCCTTTAAGAAGCAAAAAAATGATAAATATGGCAACAATTACTCAGATGAAAACGATACGAAAAACAACAAAAAATCATCATTCAAAAATGAAAGGTTAAGTAAAAGAAAATTGACCTACATCATAGATTCTGATGATGATAATTTTAGAAGACGCAAAAAAAATAAAATTAAGACCGAAGATTTTGCAAAAGATTATAAAAAAATTACTAAAGATGTTGATTTACCAGACTTAATAACTGTATCTGATTTGGCAGATCGTATGTCGGAAAAAGCTGGAGATGTTGTTAAAAAACTATTCAGCATGGGTATGGTTGTCACAAGTAATCAAGCTATAGACGCTGAAACTGCAGAAATTATAGTTGAAGAGTTTGGGCATAACTCAAAAAGAGTATCTTACTCTGATGTAGAAAATGTATTACAAGAAGATGTCAGTAATTTTGAACTAAAGCCAAGAGCTCCCGTTGTAACAATTATGGGCCATGTTGATCATGGCAAAACATCACTTCTTGACTCGATGAGAAAAACCGATATAGTATCGGGTGAGCATGGCGGAATAACTCAGCACATTGGTGCATCAAGAATAAAAACAAAAAATGGCAAATATATAACTTTTCTTGATACGCCGGGTCACCAAGCTTTTACCGAAATGAGATCGAGAGGAGCAAATATCACAGATATTGTAGTGCTAGTTGTTGCAGCAGATGATGGAGTTAAAGAGCAGACGATTGAAGCCATTAATCACGCTAAAGCTGCAAAAGTACCAATTATTGTTGCGGTAAATAAAATTGACAAACCTGGAGCGGACCCATCACGAGTTACTAACGAACTTCTATCTCACGATATAATATCAGAAGATATGGGTGGTGAATCAATGTTTGTTGAAGTTTCTGCCAAAGAAAAGCTCAATCTAGATAAATTAGAGGAAGCGATATTGCTTCAAGCTGAAATGCTAGAGCTTAAAGCTGCCTATGAAGGAAAGTCTTCTGGAACAGTTATTGAATCACGAATTGATCCTTCGAGAGGAGTTGTTGCATCACTATTAGTTGAAAAAGGATCTCTTGATTTATCAGACCTTATAATTGTTGGAACCTCATTCGGTAAGGTCAGAAAAATGACTGATGACAACAACAAAAACATAAAAATCGCCACGCCATCAATGCCAGTTGAAATATTAGGACTTGATCAAGCTCCAAGCTCTGGCGATAAATTTATTGAAGTTGACGAAGAAAGACAAGCTCGTGAAATTATAAGCTACCGCCAAAGAAAAGAGAAGGAGCGCAAAGATCTTAAGGCTTCAGCAAAGTCAATTGGTGATATTTTTAAGGAATCTGGCGCTAGTAAGATTAAAAACCTCAATGTTATCATTAAGGCTGATGTACATGGCTCCATGGAGGCAATTAATGGATCAATCATAAAGCTTAATACCGAAGAAGTTGCTGTTAAACCAATACATCTTGCAACTGGCGGTATAACAGATAGTGATGTGAGTTTAGCCTCAGCTTCAAGTGCAATAATACTTGGCTTCAATACAAGAGCAAATCTTGCAACCAGAGAATTGGCGGCTAGCAAAAATATCGAGATTCGATATTACTCTATAATTTATGATTTAGTCGATGATTTAAAGGGTATTTTATCAGGAATGCTAGATCCAGTTAAGTCTGAAAAGTATCTTGGCCAAGCAGAGATTAGAGAGGTGTTTAAGGTATCGGGATCCGGTAAAATTGCAGGATGCTTTGTTATTGATGGAGTTATTAAAAGAAATGCTAAAGCAAGATTACTAAGGGATAATGTTGTTATATTTGATGGAATTCTAAAAACTGTAAAAAGGTTCAAAGAAGATGTGAAAGAAGTTAAAAGCAATTTTGAGTGTGGCCTGTCTTTTGAAAATTATGAAGATATAAAGCAAGGTGATAGCATTGAGTGTTATGAAATAACTGAAAAACAGAGATCTATATAGCTATGCCAAGGCTTATTTTAATGCTACTATAACAATAAATTCATAGATGAGCTTAATCAATAATATCTACTTGGGAAGGTATTTCTAAAAAATAAATTCATTGCCGCAAGCTATGATCTTATTGTCTTTGCTTAGATTTTTTGCTCCTGCCTCGGTGGCAATAAGGGTAAACGGCAAGATTAAATCATAATTACTTATACCTTTTAGCGAAACAAAATCTAGTCTATTGCAAGCTAAATAAGCCAGCTCTAGAAGTTTTGAGCCACAATTTCTGGTGGATATTGAGTTATTTTTAGCATTAAACTCTTTAAAATCTGATATATTAGTTACCAAAATATTTTCTTCTTTTTGCCTTGCAGCAACTTTGATGCGACGATTATTTTTAAAAGCGCCGAAATCTTTTTCACAATAAAATATTTCATTTGGGATAATTTTATTAATTGCTACAGCAATTGGCTGACTGTCTTGAAAGTTACCGCCAAAGCTTAGGGCTATGGCTATAACAAAATCAGAATTAGCACGACATAGATTCGTTATTCCGTTAATTGGAAATATTGTAAAATGATACTCAGAGTCATTATCATTAATTATCTTTTCACCATCGCTAAAATGAAAATTATATTTTGGTTTAAACTTCATTAAATCATCAATTATAATCTTCTTAACTCTATGATAGCATGAATTGGTAAATTTATGCGCAGTTTTTGAGTTGGATTGCAGATTTTCTAATTCCACAAAATCACGCAAAATATAATTTCCGGCTTTTTCACAAGCTTTTAGCATTATATTTAAATTATTACTGTAGCGCATATAGCTCCTTATATTTTGAATATTTTCTTACTTTTTTTAGCGAATAGCTAAGATTATATTTCTTACCCATTAAGACCACACTATGTGCCAAAAATTTCTTATCATCTTTTTCTTTAAAATCAGAGCGATAGTGAGAGCCCCTACTTTCTTCTCTATTAAGAGCACTAAAGTAAGAAGCGTAGGCACATAAAACTAAATTCTTGAACTCAAGGAACAAAATCAACTCTTCATTCCACAATAATGATTTATTCTTAAAGGCATAACAATCTAAATCAATCAACAATTTTTGACAATATTCATAACCGCTATTTAGCAATTCATAGTTACGAAAAACCCCAAGATTGATATCATTAAATTTTTGAAAACTACTTTTAGCAGACTCAATATCCAGAGCAACTTGTTTATTAGAATTTTGATTAAATAAATTTGCTATTATTTGAGAAGTCTTATTGGAAAAAAACTTTTTATCCTCCACAAATTGACTACTATTTTTAATATATTTAGCAGCCTCTTCGCCAGCAATCTTGCCAAAGACTATTAAATCTAATAAGGAATTGCATCCCAGCCTATTGGCGCCATGAATAGATACACAAGCAGCCTCACCAATAGCCATCAAACCATCAACTTCTTCATTTTTATCATTTAAAACAAAACAATTATTGCTTGTGGCAATGCCTCCCATGGTATAATGTGATGATGGGGAAACTGGTATTAGGTCGATTTCAGGATCAAGATGACAAAATTTATTAACCAATTCAATAACACCAGGCAACTTTTTTGTTAATTTATCACGCCCCAAATGACGTAAATCTAAATATAAATGATCCTTGTTAGCGCCGCAACCAAAACCATTGCTAACTTCAGTTGCCATAGCCCGAGCGACTACATCGCGTGAAGCCAACTCCATCATATTTGGCTCATATTTACTTAAAAATCTCTCATTTTTGCTATTAAGCAAATAACCGCCCTCTCCTCTTGCTGCCTCAGTTATCAAGAAACCATAATTATGAATTCCTGTCGGATGAAATTGCAAAAATTCCATATCATGCAAGGGCAGCCCGCATCTTAAAATAGCCGACAAGCCATCGCCGGTGCATATGGTAGAAGAGGTCGTATTATTATATATTTGACTATAGCCGCCACCAGCAACTATCACCACTTTACTTTGAAAGCAAACGATAGATCCATTGTTTAAATCTATGGCAACGCAGCCTAAGCATTTGCCGTTATCATTGATGATGATATCTATTACAAAAAATTCATTAAAGAACTTAATATCCCTCTTTAAGCATTGTTGAAAAAGAGATCTATGAATGGAATTTCCAGTATTATCTTTTGCATAACAAGCACGATGCACTAATCTAGTAGCTCCAAAATCCTTGGTTTGTCCTCCATAGGCTCTTTGAGATATCTTGCCAAAATCATCTCGAGAAAATGCAACTCCCATCATTTCAAGATCTAGAATTGCTTGCTTGGCTTGACTACAAAGAATTTCAACTGAATCAACATCTGCCAAATAATCAGAGCCTTTAATCGTGTCATAGGCATGAAATAACCAATTGTCATTTTCAACATTAGACAATGAAGCGTTAATTCCGCCCTTAGCTGCCACAGTGTGACTATAGTTTGGCATAACCTTGCTAATCACGGCAATATTGCTGATATCATTGTCATACAAATTAAGAGATGCCATCAATCCAGAACCTCCTGCACCAATTATGATGGTATCAAAACTGTAATTAGAGCATCCTGATATATTTATCAAAATATTTCAAAATTAATTTTATTAAAAAACCTCACAAATCATCTAATACCAAATCCTGCCTTTAGATATGTAATAAAAAAGATATGATTTAGCATGATATTAGTAATTTTATTGCTGTTTTTATCCAACAGTACAACACTCCACCCCCAATACTATATTTGATAAAATTGTCTTGAATTTAGACAATTTTAAACAATAAAACATAATTTATAATGACTTAAGGCAGCTTTTTATAACATTTTAAACTCAAAACACTGATATTCTTATCAGAAATTACGCTTAAGAAAAGAATCTTAATATTATCGTTGAATATAAAGCCTGACTTCTTTTGCTATTAGCAGATTGTAAATTAGCCTTTTTATCCCAGCAATACCATTGATTACTTTGTTTTGCTTTGTTTTTCAATCTATATATCGATTTCTTTTTTACTAAATTTCCAGGCATTACAACTTTAAAATGCTTAAACCTTCTCTTTTGATGCGAAGCAACAGTCTGTTTTTAGCATCTTTATAGCTATACAACTCCTTCATTGTCATGATACCCTTATTATCAATTATACTCGCAAAATTAAGCAAGCTGTTGTCGTTGAATTAAAAAACTTCTTATATGAAATAGGATAAAAAATAATAGAAAACAAGAGTAGCACTAATATTTTTAAGAAATGAGCAAATTACTACCCTAAATGATGACATCGTAAAAACCATGTAAATGATCAATTACCGATAGTAAAACTGGTAAATTCTTTTACGTATCTATCAACTTACAATACAGATCCGGACTGAATTTTTTTTGATCAAATGTATCTATGAATTTCGCCTATTTCAGTGACGCATTTTTACGATCACTTTGCAATAAATCTAAATTTTTACCATATCGCTTAATCCAATTATTCATTCTTATCTTCTAATTTATAATTAAAATTAGAAGGAAATTATTTTATACCAAAATCCATCTATAATACACGGATATAAGCTTATAAATTTATGTCAAAAGACTAAATATAGTGATTATACAAATTGGTTGCCATTTTTTTTTAATACTCTAAAAGACAATCCCTACTTATAAAACCATAACAAATTATCTTAGGCAAATTTCTTAAAACTTTATGATAAAAGCTAATAATTTGTAGCAATCTCATTATAAACATATCCATTATAGGATTATAAATATTTTATTTATGTCAAAAAGAAGAGTAGTTATTACTGGCATTGGAGCTGTAACTCCCTTGGCTAACACCGCCCAAAAAACTTGGGAAAAATTAATAAATTCTGAATCAGGAATTGGAAAAATTACTCTATTTGACACTCAAGGAATGCCTTGTCAAATTGCTGGCGAAGTAAAGATGAAAGATGAAAATAATAATGATAAGGATAGCTTAGATCTATCTAAACATATCGACATCAAGGATCATAAAAAAATGGATCGATTTATCCATTTCGCTATGGCAGCAGCTGATCAAGCAATTGAAGATTCTGGATGGAAAGCTGAAAGCGACGAGCAAAAATATCGCACTGGGGTGATGATGGGATCTGGCATTGGAGGATTACCGGCTATTGAAAAAACAGTAACCCTCCTTAACGAAAAGGGTACTAAAAGAATTAGTCCATTTTTTATTCCATCTAGCTTGGTTAACCTAGCTTCAGGACAAATATCAATTAAACATGGATATATGGGGCCAAATCATGCGGTTGTAACTGCGTGCTCTTCCGGAGCTCATGCCATAGGAGATTCAGCGCGCATGATTGAATATGGTGATGTTGACATAATGATAGCTGGTGGCGCCGAATCGGCGATTTGTAAATCTGGTATAGGCGGATTCTCGGCACTAAAAGCATTATCCTCAAATTTTAATGATAACCCTCAAGAAGCCTCAAGGCCTTGGGATAGAGATCGTGATGGATTTGTCATGGGGGAAGGAGCTGGAGTCATAGTTCTTGAAGAATATGAGCATGCAAAAAAAAGAGGGGCAAAAATCTATGCCGAAGTCGCTGGTTATGGATTATCTGGTGACGCCTATCATGTTACAGCGCCGGAAAGCACTGGTCGTGGATCTACCTACGCCATGAAAACTGCCATCAGGCATGCTGGTATAAATAACGAGGAAGTAGATTATATAAACGCCCACGGTACATCAACGCCACTTGGCGATGAAATTGAGGTGGCGGCTATAAAAAAAGTTTTTGGTGATCATGCCTACAATCTCATGATGTCATCGACAAAATCATCTACAGGACACCTTCTTGGAGCTGCCGGTGCAATAGAGGCAATTTTCTCAATTCTTGCTATCAGAAACAATATCGCGCCTCCAACATTGAATTTAAAAAACCCCTCCCAAAGCTGCGACATTGATTTAGTAGCAAATACAGCTAAAGAGCGAGAAATTAACAATGTATTGTCAAATTCCTTTGGCTTTGGCGGAACTAATGCCTGCTTATTACTAAAAAAGTTTAAATAGATTGATGTTACGACCCATAGCTAAGGCTTTCACTATATTATCTGCGCTAATAACAATATTATTCTTCTTAATATTAGGAATTATTCTATACTATAACTCCCCCAACTCTTATCACGCAGAAGATAAGAGATTTATAGTTGAAAGTGGTTTAACGCTAAGGCAAGTTGTAGAAAAGTTACATCAAGAAAAAATAGTTAGGCATCCAAATACGTTTCTTTACTTGGGTCAAATAATAAAAGGCGTTGATCCAAAAGTGCGCTATGGTGAGTATTTTTTTGAAAAAAATACATCATATTACAAGATTCTTCATAAGATGGTGAGAGGAAATATATTTTTTCGCAAACTAACCATTGCTGAGGGCCTATCTAATCATAGCGCTTATGAAATAATAGATAATGCCATTGGTTTAGTTGGTGATATGCCTTTATTATCAAAAGAAAATGAGGGTAGTATACTGCCTGAAACCTACTTTTATTCACATAACGACTCCAAGAAATTCCTAGTCAAAAGAATGAAAGATCAGATGTCTAAAGCAATTGATGAATTATGGCCAAAAAGAGATAAAACAATACCCATAAGAACTAAGAGAGAAGCTATTATATTAGCTTCTATAGTAGAAAAGGAAACCGGAGTATTTTCGGAGAGGGGCTATGTTGCATCTGTATTTGTTAATCGCCTAAAGAAGGGCATGAAGCTACAATCTGACCCAACAATAATATATTCCTATGCATTTGGCAACAAATCTTTAGAGCGCCCTATTAGAGTTAGTGATATCAGAAATAAATCACCTTATAATACATATCACATCTATGGACTTCCTGATCAACCAATCTGCAACCCAGGGATCGACTCTATAAAAGCAGTTCTTAATCCTATAGAAACAGAATATTTATATTTTGTAGCCAGTGGCTACGGTGACCATATATTTTCTACTAATTTGCGCGATCACAATCGAAATGTTATGCGTTATCGTAAATTAATGCGAGAAAGAAAAAAAGAGGATAATTTGTGATTAATTATAAAATAATAATCATTATAATTGTAGCCCTAACCTCAAGTTGCGGTAAAAAAGACAGTCTAAAGATGGTAAATGAAGATAAAAGGCCAAAATTTGACAATGTCATATTTGAGAAATAAAATTACTACTGAACAAAGTTATCTTTTACACAGATGTAGTATTAAAATAAGACTCAATATTCACTATTATTAATTAAATTAACCGCATATAAGTCTTGACATAGATTAAAAACATAGGTTAATTTTAAATAACTATCAATATTTATCTATTAAGTAATTATTAATTTATAATGGCATCTAAAGGCAAAGCTTCGAAAGCTAAAAGAAGTTCAATTTTATTTAAAATGGTTAGCTCTGCGGGAACTGGTTATTTTTATTTAGCACGCAGAAATCCTAAGCAAAAATCTGAAAAAATGGTTTTTAGCAAATATGATCCAGTTGTAAGAAAGCATGTCGAGTTTAAAGAGCATAAACTTTCCTCTTAATATCACTCTTTTATAATATTTTCTAACTAATTGATGTCTAAAATAAAGGTTTCTGGCCAGGTCGTCGAGATCGATGGCGATGAAATGACCCGCGTCATATGGAAAATGATAAAAGATAAATTAATATTACCATTCGTTGATATTAATATTAATTACTTTGATCTTTCAGTCACTAACCGCGATCAAACTAATGACCAAATTACAATTGATGCAGCTCATGCTATTAAAAAATGTGGAGTTGGTATAAAATGCGCCACCATAACTCCCGACGTAAATCGTCAAAAAGAATTTGATTTAAAAGAAATTTGGCGCTCTCCAAATGGTACCATCCGCAATATTTTAGACGGCACTGTATTTCGAGAACCCATTGTTTGCAAAAATGTACCAAGATTAGTTTCCAACTGGAAGTATCCTATAATAGTTGGGCGTCATGCATTTGGCGATCAGTATAAAGCTACTGACTTTATAGTGCCATCTTCTGGCAAATTAACCATTGAATTTGAGCCAGATAATGGAAATATTATAAAAAAAGAAGTTTATAACTTCAGTGATTCTGGGATAGCTATGGCAATGTATAATACAGACAAATCAATAAGAGGATTTGCTCGCTCATGCTTTAATATCGCCTTGCAAAAGAAGTGGCCATTATATCTTTCAACAAAAGATACGATATTAAAACAATATGATGGAAGGTTTAAAGATATATTCCAAGAAATCTACCAGGCGGAGTTTGAAGAAATATTCAAGAAAAACTCTATCACCTACGAACATCGCTTAATAGATGATATGGTTGCATCAGCTTTAAAATGGAGTGGAAAATTTGTTTGGGCCTGTAAAAATTATGATGGCGATGTACAATCAGATTCCGTAGCTCAAGGATTCGGCTCTCTTGGTTTAATGACATCATGCTTAATTACCCCCGATGGAAAAACAATGGAATCTGAAGCAGCTCATGGAACTGTTACTAGGCATTATCGCGAATATCAAAAAGGTAGCCCTACCTCAACAAACCCAATGGCTTCGATTTTTGCTTGGACAAGGGGTTTGGCATTTCGTGGAAAACTTGATAATAATAACGATTTAATTGATTTTTGTCAAAAGCTAGAAAATGCATGCATAAAAACTGTTGAATCAGGATCTATGACTAAGGATTTAGCAATTTGTATTCATGGTAAAGATGTAGAGCATAGAAAAAATTTTTTGCATACTGAGGAATTCATCAATGAGATAGCCATTAACTTTGATAAGCTCCATTAATATTAGTCGCCACTAATTTTCAACAACAAAATATCATTTAATCTCCGCTATCAAAAGCAAAAAAGTAAATGACAGGCCCCCAATTTCCTAGACAATAACTCCCTCTCATTTTATCGTTATTTCAACTATAAAATTAAGGAGTAAAATATGCCAAGAGGTTATCCAGTTTTAAGCAGTAATCAAAAAGAGGAAGTTATTCTTAGAGTCAGAGAAAAAGGTGAGAAAGTCACTGATTTAGCTAAGGAGTATGGCATCAATCCCAAAAACATCTACAATCTCTTAAAAAAGCAGATCAATCAACCAAATATAGCTCTTGAGTTAGCCAAGGTCAAAAGAGAAAGAGATATTCTTTTACAAATTGTAGGTGAATTAGTATTTGAAAATAAAAAAAATACTAAGAAGAAAATCTAGAAAAATGACTCAAGATAAAAAAGTAAATAAAACCAAATTAGCTAAAAATCTAGGAATTGGCAGATCATCTCTTTATTATAAGCCATTACTTCCAGCTAAAGATTAGCTTTAAAGAAAGATATTGAAGAAGTTTTAAAAGAGCATCCTGCCTATGGCCATAAAAGAATAGCCCTTCATCTTGGAATTAACAAAAAGAGAGCTTTGAGGGTAATGAAGCTATTTGATCTAAATCCAATCAGAAAACTTAAAACTCCAATAAAAAAAGATGACTATACTGACCCCATTCCCCTAGACCAACTTTCTTCTCTTGCAAAGGAGTAAATCTGATAAATTTTTAAATAAAACTTACCAAAAATTCCATATAAAAAAACACCACCGCGCAAATTTGTGCGAGACAAAGTTATTATATTTTGCACTCAGTTTTTAGTGCCTCAATTTAAGAGCTTCACTGCTTGCAAAATAAACCTCTGCTGGTGTTTTATAAT